>NZ_JAKUHK010000095.1:0-6845 GCF_023630655.1 Synechococcus sp. MU1655
AACAGCGTGCGGATGCCGAAGTCTTTGGATGCATCGACAAGACTGATCAGGCTCACGTGCTCTTGGCCTTACGCAGATCTTCCAGATAAGCAAATACGCTCTTATCTCCAACGTCGGCAGCGGCTTCCATTCCGAATTTGCGCAACGCAAGAAGCACGAGAAGAGCTGAGCAAATCGCCATCATGCTCATGGCTGCAGGACCCGCAAGCAGGCCGCTCAAATGACCAAGGAGTGCCAATGGCAGAAGCAGGGTGAGTCCGATGGCCTCTGGGCGTCTGAAGCAAAAGAATTCCTTGAAGCCGATGCCTGCCAGGGCTGCAAAGAGTGGACCAATCGCAAGGGTCCATAGCGGTTGGCTCTCGACTGCGTTGAAAACCTCAGATGGACCTGACTGGATGGCTAAGACCAGCCAGCCGATGCATCCAGCAGCCCAAAACAATTGAAGGGCTTGATGGAGAGGGCGCAAATAGATGTGAATCCAGCGCAAGGCCAGGCCTAGCGAGAGGGCCAGGGGCAATAGCCATAGGGGCGCCAGTTGGGGCCCTACCAGGATCCATTGCCCGAGTCCAGCACTGAAGCTCAGGCCACAGATCAGCAAGCAGATTCGGTAGCGCTGAACCTCCTGCTGATCCTGAAGGGTGATGCAATAAGTGCCATAGACCCCTTCAAAACAGGGTTCTGATTGATCTGCTCTTGCATTGATGTTGGTTGTCATTCCGGTTGTGCCACTCCCGCCCCTATCAGTCTGCTCAGGTCAGGGCTATCTGGAACAATTCCGCTGGGGTTGAGGGGAAAGAGTGCTCCGAAATAATCCTGTGTCCACCCTTTGCTGTCGCAACTCTCACGGACCCCAGGAAGCACAAAAAAGCGTTGACGCCAACTCCACAGTGCTGGAAACATCCAAAGCGGTTTGGCACTACAGCCGAAGAGCGAGGCATAGACCAGTTCCCAACGGATCAACGTGGGGAAAAGACGGACATCCGCCAGCGTGATTTGTTCGCCACAGAGCCATGGCCCTTTGGCTTGCAAGCTCTCCTCCACTTGCTCCAAAGCGGAGAACAGGGCTTGGCTGGCTTGATTAAAGGCGCGTTGGTTCCGCGCAAATCCACATCGATACACGCCGTCATTGATCGAGGGTTGGATCAATTCCTGCCAGGACTCGATGGCAGGTTTCAAGTCACTTGGGGCGAGATTGAGGGCTGTCTCCTCTGCTGGCCATGAACACAGCGCTGCGCTGAGGGGGGTGCTGTCATTCCCCAGCAATCGGGGTTGATCGGATGGGCTTGCACCTGGATCAACCAGGACTGGCACCGTGGCTCGGTAGCTGGGAGGTGCGCCGCACCGCTTGTAAAGATCAAGCAGGCTCTTGCAACCAAGCCAGGTCGGCTCTAGTCGCCAACGCCCTTCGTCGTGACTGGCCTCGGCCTTCAACAGGTTGATGCTTGAGCTGAGTCCTCTCAGTTGAAACACCAGCCAGACACGATGGGCCCATGGACAACTTCGGCCAACAATCAAATGGGGTTTGGTCGTGCTGGTTCTCGCTTCGAGCGCCTTCTTCTCCAAGACGAGGGTTTGCATCGGCGTGCTGTTCGGGCGCCGATAGTGGCCCTCTTGATCGGCAGGGCCTAGGCCTCCCATCAAGCGGAGCCATTGCCAGCGCCATCCTTCACGAGCGCCGCGCACAATCAGTGGATGGATCGCCATCGTTCTTCCATTTCCACTTATCTTCCTTCAGATTGTTTGTGGCTGCTGAGAGTTGATGCCAAGCCCTCGAGTGCTTGTAGTGGCCGCAACCCATGGGAATGAGATCAATGCGCCTTGGCTGTTGGAACAGTGGCAGCAGCAGCCGCATTTGATTCAGACTCATGGATGCGAGGTTCTCCCGGTGATCGGCAATCCCGATGCCTATGCAGAGGGTTGTCGTTATCTCGACCGTGATCTCAATCGCTCTTTTCGGCCTGATCTTCTGCAGCAGGTTGGTGCAGAGCGGATTCCATCCTCCAAGGTGGATCGCGAAGTTCAGCGTGCCTTCGATCTGGTTAGCCGTTACGGAGTAGGGGGCATCGATGCCTGTGGGGTGGTGATTGATCTCCACACCACCACGTCCTCGATGGGGAACTCACTGGTGGTCTATGGGCGTCGCCCTGCTGATTTGGCGTTGGCGGCCCTCGTTCAGGGACGTTTGGGCCTACCCATTTATCTCCATGAAGCCGATCCAGTTCAGCAGGGATATCTGGTGGAGAGTTGGCCCTGCGGCCTGGTGATCGAAGTGGGGCCCGTTCCTCAGATGGTGCGTCACCACAAAATTCTGACGCAAACTCGTCTAGCTCTCGAGGCCGTTCTTGAGGCCTGCTCTGATGTGTTGGCCTGCCGAGCCCGCTATCCAAGGCAATTGGTGGTTCATCGCCATCTAGGGAGTCTTGATCTCCCACGCTCCCCATCCGGTTCACCCGACGCCTTCCTTCATCCTCGGCGGCAGGGTTCGGACTGGCAGCCCCTGCGTATCGGCGATCCGCTTTTTCAGAAGGCTGATGGCAGCTGCGTTGTTTATGAGGGATCTGATGGCCAGATCCCGCTCTTTATTAACGAAGCGGCTTATGCCGAGGAGGCCATTGCGTTGAGCCTCACTCTCAGGGAGTGCTGGCCTCTGTCTTTGGAATGGACAGTGGCACTTCAAGCGCAGCTATCAGCGGGGTGATCCGTTGTAGATGACCTCATTCACAGATCGGCCATCTGGAGCAATCTGGATCTCTGTTTCCGTGGTGGGTGCACTGCCGTCCTCAGGCCAGCCGGGATCTCCCCCGAGAAATTGAAAGGTGTATCCGTTGCCGTCCTGATTCACTAGGCAATCCCCCCCCCCAGAACTGGTCTGAAACATGCAGGGCTGAGGGCGATAGACACTGAGGCCACCATTTTCGGCAACGGCAGTGTTGCGAGCCAAATTGATCGCCCTGACTTGTGACGCTGGGATGGTGCCTTGAGCGAGACCAGGCGTTGCGCCCATCACGCTTGCACCAGTGATAACGGCCATGGCCGAGAGGGTATGGAGATTCATGCAGAACCATGTGTTGCATCCACATCGGAATCACGGTGACGTGATCTGTCAACTGGATTTTGCACTTAACGGATCGTTCCGTTGTAAGAGACCTCAAGGATTCGCTCACCGTCTCTGGAGACAAGCACCGATGTCTCGATGGTTGGGTTGGGAGGGGTTTGCTGTTGCCAACCTGGAGCACCACCTTGGAATCGGAACAGGAACCCTCCATCGCTGATGGACTCGAGACAGGACCCTGCACCGGTTTCGTACATGCAGCTTGCTGCTCGGTATTGACTTAAGCCCCCATTGAGAGACTCCGCGCGCATGCGCGCGAGATTGGCTGCCTTCGGTTGGGCCAGTGGTAATGGCTTGGTGGACTGGGCCGTTGCATTCGGCGTGAAGAGCCAAATACCGCTGATGAGCGCCAACCCTATTTTGAACTGATTCATCCCGTCATTTTGACGCGATCAATCACTGGTTCAAGGCTTCCAACAGGTCACAGGTGTCAACGGTTGTGACTGGCTTCTCAGGCACAGCTCTACCCACAGGCCCAGGTGTTTTGTTCTTTGGTGCAGGGAAGATCACTGCGTGTGCCATCAGCCCAGTAAATCCTCAACCTGTCATCACTCGTTCCAGTCCTCAGCGTGAGCGAATCCTTGAGGTCTCTTACAACGGAACGATCCGTTAAGTGCAAAATCCAGTTGACAGATCACGTCACCGTGATTCCGATGTGGATGCAACACATGGTTCTGCATGAATCTCCATACCCTCTCGGCCATGGCCGTTATCACTGGTGCAAGCGTGATGGGCGCAACGCCTGGTCTCGCTCAAGGCACCATCCCAGCGTCACAAGTCAGGGCGATCAATTTGGCTCGCAACCCTGCCGTTGCCGAAAATGGTGGCCTCAGTGTCTATCGCCCTCAGCCCTGCATGTTTCAGACCAGTTCTGGGGGGGGGGATTGCCTAGTGAATCAGGACGGCAACGGATACACCTTTCAATTTCTCGGGGGAGATACCGGCTGGCCTGAGGACGGCAGTGCACCCACCACGGAAACAGAGATCCAGATTGCTCCAGATGGCCGATCTGTGAATGAGGTCATCTACAACGGATCACCCCGCTGATAGCTGCGCTTGAAGTGCCTCTGTCCATTCCAAAGACAGAGGCCAGCACTCCCTGAGAGTGAGGCTCAACGCAATGGCCTTCTCGGCATAAGCCGCTTCGTTAATAAAGAGCGGGATCTGGCCATCAGACCCCTCATAAACAACGCAGCTGCCATCAGCCTTCTGAAAAAGCGGATCGCCGATACGCAGGGGCTGCCAGTCCGAACCCTGCCGCCGAGGATGAAGGAAGGCGTCGGGTGAACCGGATGGGGAGCGTGGGAGATCAAGACTCCCTAGATGGCGATGAACCACCAATTGCCTTGGATAGCGGGCTCGGCAGGCCAACACATCAGAGCAGGCCTCAAGAACGGCCTCGAGAGCTAGACGAGTTTGCGTCAGAATTTTGTGGTGACGCACCATCTGAGGAACGGGCCCCACTTCGATCACCAGGCCGCAGGGCCAACTCTCCACCAGATATCCCTGCTGAACTGGATCGGCTTCATGGAGATAAATGGGTAGGCCCAAACGTCCCTGAACGAGGGCCGCCAACGCCAAATCAGCAGGGCGACGCCCATAGACCACCAGTGAGTTCCCCATCGAGGACGTGGTGGTGTGGAGATCAATCACCACCCCACAGGCATCGATGCCCCCTACTCCGTAACGGCTAACCAGATCGAAGGCACGCTGAACTTCGCGATCCACCTTGGAGGATGGAATCCGCTCTGCACCAACCTGCTGCAGAAGATCAGGCCGAAAAGAGCGATTGAGATCACGGTCGAGATAACGACAACCCTCTGCATAGGCATCGGGATTGCCGATCACCGGGAGAACCTCGCATCCATGAGTCTGAATCAAATGCGGCTGCTGCTGCCACTGTTCCAACAGCCAAGGCGCATTGATCTCATTCCCATGGGTTGCGGCCACTACAAGCACTCGAGGGCTTGGCATCAACTCTCAGCAGCCACAAACAATCTGAAGGAAGATAAGTGGAAATGGAAGAACGATGGCGATCCATCCACTGATTGTGCGCGGCGCTCGTGAAGGATGGCGCTGGCAATGGCTCCGCTTGATGGGAGGCCTAGGCCCTGCCGATCAAGAGGGCCACTATCGGCGCCCGAACAGCACGCCGATGCAAACCCTCGTCTTGGAGAAGAAGGCGCTCGAAGCGAGAACCAGCACGACCAAACCCCATTTGATTGTTGGCCGAAGTTGTCCATGGGCCCATCGTGTCTGGCTGGTGTTTCAACTGAGAGGACTCAGCTCAAGCATCAACCTGTTGAAGGCCGAGGCCAGTCACGACGAAGGGCGTTGGCGACTAGAGCCGACCTGGCTTGGTTGCAAGAGCCTGCTTGATCTTTACAAGCGGTGCGGCGCACCTCCCAGCTACCGAGCCACGGTGCCAGTCCTGGTTGATCCAGGTGCAAGCCCATCCGATCAACCCCGATTGCTGGGGAATGACAGCACCCCCCTCAGCGCAGCGCTGTGTTCATGGCCAGCAGAGGAGACAGCCCTCAATCTCGCCCCAAGTGACTTGAAACCTGCCATCGAGTCCTGGCAGGAATTGATCCAACCCTCGATCAATGACGGCGTGTATCGATGTGGATTTGCGCGGAACCAACGCGCCTTTAATCAAGCCAGCCAAGCCCTGTTCTCCGCTTTGGAGCAAGTGGAGGAGAGCTTGCAAGCCAAAGGGCCATGGCTCTGTGGCGAACAAATCACGCTGGCGGATGTCCGTCTTTTCCCCACGTTGATCCGTTGGGAACTGGTCTATGCCTCGCTCTTCGGCTGTAGTGCCAAACCGCTTTGGATGTTTCCAGCACTGTGGAGTTGGCGTCAACGCTTTTTTGTGCTTCCTGGGGTCCGTGAGAGTTGCGACAGCAAAGGGTGGACACAGGATTATTTCGGAGCACTCTTTCCCCTCAACCCCAGCGGAATTGTTCCAGATAGCCCTGACCTGAGCAGACTGATAGGGGCGGGAGTGGCACAACCGGAATGACAACCAACATCAATGCAAGAGCAGATCAATCAGAACCCTGTTTTGAAGGGGTCTATGGCACTTATTGCATCACCCTTCAGGATCAGCAGGAGGTTCAGCGCTACCGAATCTGCTTGCTGATCTGTGGCCTGAGCTTCAGTGCTGGACTCGGGCAATGGATCCTGGTAGGGCCCCAACTGGCGCCCCTATGGCTATTGCCCCTGGCCCTCTCGCTAGGCCTGGCCTTGCGCTGGATTCACATCTATTTGCGCCCTCTCCATCAAGCCCTTCAATTGTTTTGGGCTGCTGGATGCATCGGCTGGCTGGTCTTAGCCATCCAGTCAGGTCCATCTGAGGTTTTCAACGCAGTCGAGAGCCAACCGCTATGGACCCTTGCGATTGGTCCACTCTTTGCAGCCCTGGCAGGCATCGGCTTCAAGGAATTCTTTTGCTTCAGACGCCCAGAGGCCATCGGACTCACCCTGCTTCTGCCATTGGCACTCCTTGGTCATTTGAGCGGCCTGCTTGCGGGTCCTGCAGCCATGAGCATGATGGCGATTTGCTCAGCTCTTCTCGTGCTTCTTGCGTTGCGCAAATTCGGAATGGAAGCCGCTGCCGACGTTGGAGATAAGAGCGTATTTGCTTATCTGGAAGATCTGCGTAAGGCCAAGAGCACGTGAGCCTGATCAGTCTTGTCGATGCATCCAAAGACTTCGGCATCCGCACGCTGTT
>NZ_JAKUHK010000096.1:0-6840 GCF_023630655.1 Synechococcus sp. MU1655
GTCCGGCAGTCCGGCTCGGGCTGCCGCCACGGAGAACCCACTCATGAAGCTCAGTGCGCAGCCGGCCTGCTCCACCAGCCGTGCCGATAAGGCATCAAAACAGCAGGGCATCAGATGGCAGGTGTCCTGCTCCAGCAAGGTGCGTAGTTGCTTAGCCGGTTCTGCGCTTTGGGGCACGGTGAGCGATCAATCGTGGTTCTGGCTCACCATCTTCAACGATCGGTGCCTGAGCAATCGTTTGAGCGATCGTCATGCCAGGAACGCTGCTGATGAATTGGAAGGAAGCGGTTCGATTCGGGTGTGGATTGATCGGAGATGGCTACCTCAGGGGAGACCAGCGTGCACAGCCATTCACCATGACGATCACCACGCGGCAACCTGAACTTGCTCTTCTCAAATACGAGCCCTTCCCTTCAGAGCAGACCCCCTGCTTCAGCCACATGCTGGTTTGCAGTACCGCACCCCTGGAGGCCGAGAGGCCCTTTCGCTTGGCTCTGACACAACCCGATTTTCGAGCGGATTTTGACAACAACGCCCAGAACTTCGCGCAGCTGCGCACCCATCTGTCCGAGTACTTCCAACGGCAGCAGAGCAACGGCAAGTCCCAGCGTGTGCGCGTGGTGGTTCGCATCCACGGCTACAACGTTCCCTTGAAGAGTGTGAGGGAGGAATACAAGCAGGCGGAACGCAAGTTCAGAGACGACGCCTGTCGGCTCACGGAATCACCCCCTGATGATTATGTGTTGTTTTTGCACTACGCCTGGCCGTCCGAGCGGATTGGTGCAGGAGGACCTTTGTGCTGGATCCGTGCCATGCCGATGGGCCTGTGGTTGCTGTTCGCTCTCGGCAGCCTGCTCGCGTTCTTGGCTGCCGGTTGGCTCGCTGCCATCGGTCAATTGTGTCTGGGGATCGGAATCACACTGATGCTGCTGCGTATGGTCACGTACTTTCGCGACCGTGAACGCGCCAGCACGTTTGGTGTGTTCGATGCCGTTGAGATGGTTAGAGCTCTCCACCACCTGGTCAAGGAGATCATCCCCGATCGCAGCTATCTGTCTGATCTTCAGAGCGGTAAGGAGCCGCGGATCAGCCTCAGTTTCCTGGGTCACAGCATGGGCACGTTCCTGACCACCATGCTCATCCGTGTTCTCACCAATGTCTTCGATCCCGAAGCGGATTCTCACCTCTGGTCGGCCAATGCCCAGTCGGGTCCCTTTGGTGGTCCAAGCTGCCCGCCGTCCTTCGAGGAGCAAGCGAACGAACGACAGCGAGAACAGCTCGCGCAGATTGGCGATCTTTTTAGCCTTGATCGTTTGATCCTCGTTGCTGCCGACATTCCTGTCTGGACCATCACCACAGGACGGTCCAATTACCTGGCCAGTTGCCTGCGCCGTTTTCGCCAGACATTTTTGTTTGTCAATGATGCCGATATGGTGTTGCGGCTCGCCTCAACCCTGGCCAATTACTTCGTGTTTCCCTCGGGTACGCGCATTGGTGGCTATCGGCTCGGCAATCTGAGCATCAAAGGGCGCACGCGACGTCAGGGTTACGGCAAGCGTGTCGGCGACCTGAGTGACCTTGAACTCCATGGCGCATTGGGTACGCAAAGCCTCTGTGATAAAAGAACATTCCGTTGTCAACGCTGGATCGGCTACCCGCTCAATGTGATCGACTGCACCGACTACGACGATGGCGGGCGTTATCTCAGTGCGTTCACGGCTCGCAATGCCGTGCAGAGGTTTTTCAACTACGCCGCCACGCTCATGGCGATGCTTGCTGGGTCGTTGAAACTCAGCACGATCGATGGCCATGGTGGTTATTTTCAGGGCAAGTTCTGCATGAATCTCCTCTACGAGCTGGCTCTTTATGGAGATGGCCATTCAGAACAGCCACTCGTCGGTACAGCCGACAAGCTGCGTCAACATCAGATCATCTGGATCGCGATTCCAAGCCATCAGCCTGGATTCGATTAAGGGGGCTCACTGATCGAATTCTCTAGGCCGTTGATGATTCCAGCGTTGCACTGGTCTTCGATCAACGTCACCTCCGTTGACGTCCATGAGGTATTTGTTTTTATCTTTCAGACATGAGTTCCTGTGCATGTGCTGCTTCAATTTGAAGGGCTTGGTAACTTGTAACCTGCTTGCTGGTCGTGCAAATAAGCAATAATATTCAACCAGCTTCGTTGGGCTGATAGTGTGCATTTGGCCAGAATTTATTGATTTCTTCTGCTTGTTGCTCTGCGCTGAATGACTCCCAAAGAATCCCGTTAACATCCTTTGACGCGGTGAACTCTTTTGCATTTGAATCTTCAAAGCCGAGATGCCTTAGCTCGCCTGGATTGCAGCTAGCATCTTGTCTTATTGATAAATTAATTTGTTCTGTTCTCCATAATGCATATTCATCTGGAACAACAATATTTGGCTCTTTCTCCAATCTCTCTGTGTAATCTTTTACACTTTTGTCTATTTCGTTAGTGGCGATTGCCAGGTGAATAACTTTCATTGGATCCTTTTTAAAAACTTGAATTATTGATTGGAGGGTTCCGATAATGACCTCCGAGCAGACTCAGATTTTTTGTGGTGCAGCCTAAGTAGGCTTGGACTTCCAAACCTTAGCCATGGTTCATGGGTCAGATAACCAGAAATCAATAAGACCACAAAGATGTAACGCGTGCTCTATGGCACCTAGTCGTTACTTGGAACGGAAATTGCCCTATAAGCCTATGCCTTACGTTCCAGATCAGAAGCGGGTAGCGCTTCCTGCACAGCATCCAGCCTCTTTTCCCGTCTTCTGACTCAGGATGCTGTGCAGGAAGGGATGGCGGAGCGTCTGCTGGATAACTTTCGTCCATTCTGCCCCCAAAGATGTGCGAGGTAAACACTTGGATGAGACATATTCATCTCCTATGAATTGCTTGAACTCGATCATCCTCAAGCTGGTTAGATCATCTGAAAGAAATCCTATTGAAGAGGTGAGGAGCAAAAGCTGCACCCGCAGACCATGCACAGAGATCGCATGACCTTAATCGTTAGACAATTGAGTGCTGTCAAAGCATTCAAAAATTTGTTTGTCGATTCAAGTGAGATCCTCTGCAATGTTGATCAAAGGACGTCTTAACTCTACGTCGACTGATTCTTCATCTTCGTTTCACCAGGCTTTAATTGTATTCTCATCAAGTATTAATCTTATACTTTTGATGAGCCAATGTTGTGATTTTCTTGGTGTTTCTAAAATTCCTTTCAAGGACCCCTCCTTTTTGGCATGCCATTAGGCGACATTGTTGGTAAATCTTCTGCCCTGACGGTCGTTACTCCTCTGTGGTGCTCTTGGATTAACCGTTTTTTGTTTGCTTTATATCGTTCCCTTCCAGCTCAGTTTTTCCCGTTGGTGAATCTTCAAATGATCCATTTCGCAAGATGGGTGATTTTGCCTAAGGATCGATGGCCCGGGCGCTCTGAAAAGTTTAAAACGCGTTACTCGTACCTTTTGTTTGTCTCAAATTTCAATGGGACTTGGGATGTCTATTTGGATGAGTTTTCGGATGTGATTTCATTGGGGATGGATACCATGTGGTATCGCAGTATTGGCTATCCAAAGTCGATCCCAAGCAGCCCATTCAAATCTTATATCGACGACAATTCAATAGAGTGTTCTTACTATTACAACGCTCTTCCGGGATTTTCGCTGCGAGATGTTTCCAGCGCCTTGAAAGTTCGTAAGGCAATTAATTATTTAGAAGAGCAGCTGTCTGAGATTAATCAAGACCCAGATAAGAACGATGCAACTATGGATGATTTGTTTTTTCAACACTTTCAGTCTGTCATGGCGAATTTGGCGAATCATTTTCCTTCCACCGGTAAGCCACCTCCGCACTCGCCTGACAACTCTCAGTAATGCTTCTTACTTAATTCAATTTTCCAAGGAGACTCGTTGAAATGCCGAGCCATGAGGCAGGGTTTTATCAGTTGACGGCATTGTTGCCGATCAAGACTGGACTATATACTAATTTGCCGTGTCAAGAGAATGTTTCTGACCCTAGTGATGGTACTCAGTCGTATGCTCACCACCTCAAAGGCTATTTGAATCAACTATCTGATTCGTTCCTGAAAAATATTGATCCTCCGGGGTCAGAATTAGACAAATTGCACTTATTTGATCATACGCGCTGTACACATTTTGCCAGATTTGTTGTTGTTGACCAGCTCTTTTATAATGGCCGCCGCCGGAATGATTCTCTAATAGATTTTCTAAGGACGTTAGTTGCTGGTAAGGATCTTCTTTCGGAAAAAGACAGAATCGACGCACTTGAGTCACCCTATCTCCTAATCGCTATTGATTTTGATTGTCATCCCAGCTCAACGTCTTGCGTTCAAGACTATTTGTCTGAGTTATGGCCTTATGCCAGGGAGGAATTGACTAAAATCTTTCATCATTGCGAGGGATTTTCTCTTCCATCACCTCCTCAGGATCAAAGGATTTTGGAGGCACATACACAGTATTGTCATGCTTATCACTCAGTAGAGCGATTGCTCCTGTCTCATGAAGTTGAGACAACATATCCATTCTCTGCTTACTTTTGGGTTGCCGACAAAGTGCAACGTTGGAACCCATCAACAGATCAACTGTCGCCCTCTGAATTTAAAAATCGATGGGCTCTGATCATTGTAGGAATTTTGCCATTCATTTTACTTGTTATGGCACTTCTCGTGCTGGCTATTTGTTTCGTAAGTTTGTTTTTCAATCTTTTGTATGACACAGCATTGTCGCAAGTGAATTTGAGTGATTTTTACCAAGCATTGAATCCATTGGGGCTCATAGGCTTTGGTGGGCTGGCTATCGCCTCCGTGGTTTTATTTATGTTTGCATGGCGTTATTTCATCAATAGTGCAAATATGCCGATGTCTCAAATTGATGGTGTTGATTTAAAGTCAATTGCAAAGTCATTGTATCTTCAAGAAAAGTTTCTAGAGATGTATCGCGATTGGCAGGAAAGTGATCGGTTTAATAAGGGCAAAATTCGCCAGCGCTTTGCGAGTTTTTTAGATGACCACAAGCCTTCCGATACTCACTCCCCTTCCATTCAACCTGGCAAATACTTTTCTGTTCGTTAATGCCATGACAACAATTTTGGACCGTCTTGATATCCAGGGAAACATCTTGCTCCCCTATGGTCGATCTTCCTACCCTCTTGCACGTCACTTCATTTTTCATGTTCGTGATCAAGAGGAAGCTCAGAAATTTCTGAGTTGGATTCAGCCTCAAATTACGACAGCTCAGTTTTTCCCGTCAAAGCGGTCCGCTCAAATGCAGATTCCTGAGGATCAGCTGAGAAAGGATACTCCAGAGGCTCTGCTCAATATTGCTTTTACAGCATCAGGTCTTAAGGCTTTAGGCGTTCCCAATTCAGTTCTTCGTCAATTTCCAGATGCTTTCTTAGATGGAATGTGGGAAAGAGCTGAAATGTTGAATGATAATCGACTTGATTGGAATAATGCCTGGAAGGATGATCAACACGAGCAAACTACGCATTTGATTATCAGCTTGCGTGTTGCATTTAATTCTTGTTTGAAAAAGATCTGTCTGCGTAGAGGTGATTCCTTTTTAAAGTCTGATTATCATTGTCAAGAGACTTTTAAGTTAGCCCGATCCATGATGATTAAAAATCTGGATCAAGAGTCTAGGCGCTTACTGGATCAGGCTGAACTGCATCGTTTGGTTGCTCTGACGGGACACTCCAGTGCTGATCCTGAATCGAAATGGCTTGAATGTGAATCATTGTTCCGTTCGCGACTCCAGGATCTTGCAATTGCCGGTATTAGTGATGATCAGTATTTAGACGATTTAGATAACCAAAAAAAGCGCCGGTATGTTGCTTCATCGGCAGAACTTACAGATTTGCGATATAGCGAATATGAACACTTTGGATTCTTTGATGGAATCGGAGATCCTGTTTTTGATGGTCAATATCCAGCTGCTTTTCAAGCGGAAATGGCACAAGGGCAAGGTCATCTCTCTTGTGGTCAGTGGAGACCGATCGCCCCAGGAGAATTCCTCTTGGGTTATCCCAATGAAGCACAGGAAACAACGTGCCATCCAATGCCCTATACCTTCAGCAAAAACGGAACATTCATGGCAGTTCGTAAACTAGAGCAGAATGTCACCGCCTTTCATAATGCCTTGGTGAAGCAGACTCCATTGATGGAGCATTGGCTTGATCAGGTTGAATGCTCATCATCTTCTGAGCAACCTTCCGCTGCTTCTCAATTCACCAAAGCGTTAAAAGTTCTTCGTGCGAAACTTGTTGGACGTTGGGATGATGGCACGCCATTGGTGCATGCTCCGACGTATGAATCATGGCTGAGCTTTCGAGTACGTCTCCTGACATTGGCAGGCGAGGCTCGAAAGGGTGGGCCTAGTGCAAAAGAAGCTTGGGAACAATTTAAAACTAAATTTACACGCTTTACCTTTGAGTCTGATGATACAAAAGGCAGAAGGTGCCCATTTGCCGCACATATTCGTCGGAGTAATCCCCGAGATAGTGGTGATCCTTCATTGCGCAATGATTCCGATCCTTCAGAAACATCTCAAGCAAGCTCTCTGCTTGTGAACCGTCGTCGAATTTTAAGGCGTGGTATGACCTATGGCTCACCTTCGGAGCTGATGAACGAGAATCCCATTGATCATGATTCATCCATCTCAGCTGATTCAGAACGAGGAACTTTTTTTGTCGCTATTTGTGCAGATCTTGCAAGGCAGTTTGAGTTTATGCAGCAGCAGTGGTTGAACTATGGATCCGATTTCAATTTAGGGAATGACATCTGTCCTATCGCTGGTGTA
>NZ_JAKUHK010000097.1:0-6790 GCF_023630655.1 Synechococcus sp. MU1655
CCAATGATGTAGGTATCTTCCTGAACCCTCGAGTCAACCGTCAGGCTCTGCTCAACCGCAGCAAAAACAGGATCAACGGCAAGGGCAGGGATTCCTATTGAGGTAGCGACCAAAAGGCCAGCGGATAGATGGGAAATATGCATTAATTGCATCAAAAAAGCTTGACTATCGCGGGGAGACAAGGGAAACAACTTGACTGCCATTTCTAATCACCTTGCAAGAAACTTGATTCCCTACCAATTCAGACGTGCCACGACTCAAAGCGTCCATTTTGGGGAGATCGTGCATTCTGGGGTTCATTCACTTCGGTTCTTTGGAGTAGAAAGACCGTCACTCACGTTCAAACCCGCTTAAGTGTCCAACCTGATCGCAAAACCCGGATTTCATCCCAGCGATCCTGGTCAGAACGTGGAAACCGTGCGCGTGAAAGATCTCGGCCCAAACAATTGGAATCCAGCGGCATTGGCTGCAGACAGCCACGACGAGATTGACCTACGCGAACTCTGGAGAGCGCTCAGGAGGCGCAAAAAACTGGTTGGGGTGACCGCAGCTGCTGTGATCGTGCTGGCTGGGCTGGTCACGAGCTATCAACGCATCTTCCGGCCGGTGTTTCAGGGCTCTTTCTCACTTTTAATTACCGATCCCCTCAGCAATGAGGGCCCCGGGGGCGGGGCGGCGGCAGCAGCCAGCGGCACCATGTTTGAAGAATTAGCCCGCAACAACACCAGCAATGACATCCCCACTCTGATCGAGTTGCTGGAAAGCCCGCTTCTGCTCAACCCGATCGCTGAACAATTCGATCTCACCCCTGAGAGCCTGGCGAAGCGGATTTCGATCACCACTGGTGGCGAAAATCGCAAAGAAGCGGAAGGGGTTCTCAAGGTGAGTGTGATTGGTGGGGATCAAGCAGAAGATGAAGCCCTGCTCCAAGCCCTCAGCAGCGCCTATTTACAGGCCGCATTGAAGCAGCGCCAACAAAGGCTCTCCGACGGCCTTGCCTTCCTCAACCAACAAGCTCCTGCCTTAGAAGAAAAAACCTCAGAGCTGCAGAGCGAGCTCGCTGCCTTCCGCGAGCAAAACAATCTGCTCGAGCCCACCCAGGAAGGTGTGGCTCTCAAACAGCGCAGCGCCGAGCTTGACGCTCAGATTCTTGGTCAAGAAGCCGAGCGCAGCCGGCTGCTCAAGGTGCGTGGTGAAATCGTGAATGGCAATCTCAGTGCCCGCGGCTTCCAGGAAGCGATCAGCACAGGTAGTGGAGTCGCAAACCGTGGTTCTGTGAATCAAGCTCAAGGCCTCGCCATCAGCGATGCCGACCAAAGCTTGCTGCAGCAACTGCTGAAGGTGGAAACCGAACTAGCGGAAGCGCGTTCGAAGTACAACCCAAGCTCTTCGATCGTGACGAGCCTCGAAGCACGGTTAAATCAACTTCAACCTCTTCTTCGCCAAAACCAGGTGGAGGCTGTGGATGCAGCCCTCACGCTGAATGCAGGCCGCCTTGCCACGGCTAAAGAGCAAGCCGAGAAACTCAACAAGATGTTTCTCCAGCAACCAGCGCTGATCAAGCAATTCGAGACCTTGCAGCAACGCCTCAAGATCGTCCAAGACAACCTGGCTGGCTTGGTGAGCGCTCGGGAAACCCTTCAGCTTGAAATTGCCCAAAGCACCGTGCCCTGGCGGGTGATTGCACCAGCCAAAATCGATCCAGATCCAATCAAGCCATCGGTTCCGCACAACCTGGCCATTGGCACCATGCTTGGCCTGGTGGCAGGTGTGGGCGCGGGGCTTCTTCGCGATCGCTTCGATCATGTGTTCCACACATCAGACGAAGTTAAAAACGAACTCAATATGCCCGTCCTCGGACATATTCCCCACGTGGATTTTTTCCAGGGGGTCCGAGAAGACAAACGCTTCCTTCTCTCAGAACTTGATACCTCAGCAACCAGTGTTGGCACAACAACAGACGCAGAAAGTAGAGAAAAAAGCTATCAACGTTTTTTCTATCAAGAAGCATTCCGCAACCTGTTCACGTCCCTCCGTTTTCTAAACAGTGATCACCCCTTAAAGACCATTGCTCTCACCAGCTCGCTTCCTGCAGAAGGCAAATCTCTTGTGAATGTGCTGCTCGCCAAAACGCTCTCTGAGATGGGGCAGCGCGTGCTGTTAATCGATGCTGATCTCCGCAAACCACAACTACACATTCGCCTGGGGCTCAACAACCTCAAGGGCCTTTCCAATCTCCTTGCGGAAGACAATCATCCCTGGCAAGACGCTCTAACGAAAGTCCCTGGGCACAACAACTGGAGTGTGCTCACGGCTGGCCGTCGCCCACCTGATCCCACGCGATTACTGAGCTCCAATCGTATGCACCGACTCGTTCAGGATCTTGCTGAAAGCAATGATTTTGATCTCGTCCTTTTCGACACACCTCCAATCCTCGGCCTGGCGGATGCCGCCCTGGTAGCCGAACATTGCGATGGATTGATGTTACTTGTTGGCCTTGGAAGGGTTGATCGAGGACTGCCCAAAGAAGCGATCAACCGCATCCTTTCGAGCGGAGTTCCTTTACTCGGCATTGTCACCAATGCGATCAAAAAAGAATCTCAATCCAGCTCTAGTTACTACGGAAAATACGGAAAATATGGATATGGATATGGATATGGATATGGCGACACCTATCAGGCCTATGCCCATTACGCCGATCTCGAGGCTGAAGACACAACACCACCTCAATCAGATCAAGAGGCCAGCAACAGAAGTTGGCGCCAAACATTCGCCAGTAAGAGCGCACGATTCATGCGCTGGTTGGATCGCTGAACGCCATGGCACGTTTCCAGATCGACTGGGTGCTCATCGATGAGCTCGCGATTGGCCCTGCTCCACGAGCAGAACGCCATGTGTTACGCCTTCATGAGGCTGGAGTGAAGGCCGTACTCAGTCTCTGTTCGAAGGAGGAAGCCTCACCTCCTCCCAGCATCGAAGAACACTTTGCCTGCCGCCGCATTGTGCTGCCCGACCACCGCAGCGGCCGTCTGCCGGAGCCAACCGAACTGCTTGAAGCCCTCACCCTGCTCGACCAACTCCATCACAACCACGGCTCCGTTTTCGTGCACTGTGTTGCAGCCATGGAACGGTCACCCCTGGTGTGCCTGGCTTGGCTCGTCCAACGTCATCAGCTCAGCCCAGAAGCAGCTCTCGATTACTTGATGCAGGTGCATACCGGAACCAATCCTTTGCCAGGCCAGCTAGCACTCTTACGCCATCCAATGTTCCAGGCCTCAGAGCGAGGAGCACCCTGATGCCGCTTGCCTGGACTCTGGCGCCACCGCCGCCACCCCCACCCTTGCCGCGCTGGGAATTGCTCAGCGAACCGGTACTTCCCATTCGCGCTGAGCCCCCCGGCCCCGTGCTGCAACCGCTTACTGCCGAGCAAGTGGAGGCCGTGGTGAACAGCACGCCCCTCAACCGCAATGACTACCTGCCACTGCTCAGGCTGTCGCCCGCCGTTCCCACCGCCGCCACCCTCCTGTCAGAGCAGTGGCGGATTGGTTTCTTCAATATTTCACCCTTCGATTCCGGCGAAGCCGCCGGTACCGGCAACCAGAACTACGCCGTGAATCTGGATGTAGGCCTGAGCGACAACCTCCTGGTTTCCGCCTTCGTGAGCCAGGCCGACGATCCCCTCTCGGCCAAGATCTCCGGCTTCACCAAGCAGCCAGGCAACTTCTGGCAGAGCTATGGCGCCGCCGCACGCTGGAAATGGCTCGATCAAGACCATTGGCAACTGGCGATCAGCGGCTCCTTGGAGGCCTGGGAAGTCGGCAGCGGTGGTGACGACTCCTTCGCCAACAAGGGAAGTAATTCGAGCCCCAACATCTTCAACAACTCGGGGCGTCGGGTGTTCACCCGCAACATCGTTGGCTCCCTCAGCTTGCCGGCGAGCTGGCAGGTCAGCGAGACATTGCAGTTCAATCTGTCCCCTGGTGTGAGCTTCCTGCCCCCCAGTCAAGGCGGCGGCCAAGGCGGCTCAGGCACCTTCTATGGCACAAATCCCTACATCAGCGGCGGGGTTCTGTTCCAGCCTTTCCCCGAACTCGGACTCACCGCCGGTATCGCCCAACCCATTGGCGCTGGCACCAACAGCTTCAATGCCGATCTGCAGTTTTCGCGCGTGCCGATCTACTCGGCCGGTATTAACTGGAACCTCAGCCCGCGGATTGGCTTGCGCGGCCTTCTCACCAATGGCTTTGGTGCCACACCAGCCACGGCCCTGCTCGCCCTGCCCTCCGACAACCGTCTGGGCTACAGCGCCAGCTTCGTGTTCACCCCTGATGTACCCGACATCCCCCAACCGCCACTCACCACGCGGCAGCGCTCCCTGGCTCGAGGGGGTCTCACGGTGAACACCGCCCTTGTTCCGCCTGAAGATGAAATCGATGCCTGGGTCAATGCCGATTCCGGCGGCAATGTGAACCCCTTTCTCGGCTATTCACTCTCGAATGTGTTCCAGCTGTATCTGTTCAGTGGAGGCCTCTACAACAACGTGCCCCAAACCACTCCCCAGGCTCGGCTTTACGCCAACGATGGTGCTTGGAATTGGAGAATTGGCGGCAAAGCCGTGGCCTTCAGCCCCCTGCGTGGGGCCCCCTTCTGGGGAGGTGGTCGCATCACGCTCGGTCGAAACAGTGACACTGTGAACAACACAGGGCAGGGCTACGTGTTCGCCGAAACGATGTTCACCTGGGAAGCCTCAGAGACTGTGGCCCTCAATCTCAACCCCAAACTGGTTCTGAGTGGGGCAGGAAACCTCTGGGCCATGGGGGTTAGCACCAACGTACAGGTGGCCCCCCGCTGGCAACTGGTGCCTGAGGCCAATGTGGTGGTCAACAACGTTGCTCAAAGCAATGGCACCCTCGGTCTGCGCTGGCAAACCACCGACTCTCTGGCACTCGAGGCCTACGGCAGCACCGCCGCCTCGATCCTCGATGTGGGCCAGCTGCTGAGTGCCGAGCAGGTGCGCTTTGGCGGTCGGATCCTCTTCAGTTTCTGACCATGCTGTTCTTGCTCTTCAACCCGCAGCTGGTTGAACAGCCCCCGCCGCAACCGGCCTTACAACAACTGCAAGCCAGCGGAAGCGTGCAGCTGGTACGCAGAGGTGAACAAGCCACCATGTCGATGCGGGTGCCAGTGCCTCCGGAACGTGCCTGGACTGTGCTCACCAATTACGCCCGCACCTTTGCGGCCATGCCGGATGTGGCTGCCGTGCAGCTGGTGTCACGCCAAGGCCAGAAGCTAAGGCTCCAACAGGTTTTGCAGGCTCCCTACACCTTTGGGTTACGCATCAATGTTCTTCTCGAGGGCGAGGAAAACCCTCAGACCCGCAATCTCCGCTACCGGCTCGTGCGCGGCGACAACATCCGCGCTCTCTCTGGCGAGTGGACGCTCACTCCAGATGCCGAAGGCACCCTGGTGCGTCACACCATTCAGCTCACGCCTGAGATTCCAGGCTTGCTGCAATCCAGTTTCCGCAGCCTCCATGACGCCAGCCTGCGCCAAAGCTTCGAAACGCTGCGTCAGTTGATGCTGGCGCCGGCCTTGAGTGACAACCGCGTCCCGAGCAACAGCGTGACCACCACCACAACCCCCAGCCCACTGAGTGTGAAAGCCAAAGGCTGACCAGGGATGGCCTCAAACATCGGACTGATGTTGGGCTTGACCAGCCTGTCAGCGAGCAACGACACGCCCAAGAAAGCCAGCAGCCGGCTGCTCCACTCGCAGCCGTAGCGCAGCGCAAACACTCGAGCCGGATCCTCCTGCTGCGCCAAGGTGACCCAGGCCTGATGCAGGGCAGCCGTCACTACCGGCAATCCCAAGCTGAACCCAAACACACCAACAAACCACAGACCATCCACGGCCACCAGCGCAGGCACTCCGGCTCCAACCAAGATGAGAGCCTGCCCCAGTAGCAGCGCGCGGCCGCTCATCCGCCAATGCTGGCCTAACCAGCAGCGCCAAAGCAGGAACCCCCCTCCATAGCCGGCACAACCCAAGACGAGCACAACAGCCATTCGGGCGGCACCCCAACGTTCCGCCACCCAGGCGGGGAAAAGGATTTCGCAACCCGCATACACCCCCATCACCACCGCACTCAGGAGAAGCGCCTGCCGCGCCAGCGCACGCCGGCGCCAGAAGCGGTGGAGACGTCTGGGGAGCGAAGACCAACCGATCGAGTCCGCAGGGGCAGGGGATGGAAGCCGTTGCAAAATGTCCTCGCTCCAGGGCGCCAACAACACGCAAACCATCGCCAACACAAAACTGAGGGCGTCTAAGCCGAGCACACCCATCAGCCCCAGGGCAGACACCAGCCAAGTGCCCAGGAACGGGGCCATCGTCACCACGAGGCCATCGGTGGTGGCAAACAAACCATTCGCCCGAATCAGTGCAGGTCCATCGGCAATCAAAAGCGGAATCAAACTGGAAAATCGCAGCACCAACGTGGCTTCCGCCATCGCCGCTACACCCTGAATCATCAGAATCGGAAGCAGGGACGGCAGCTGGCCCGCCTGGGGCGCGGCCCCCAGCAACACCCCAGCCAAGGCCAACGTGCATAACGCCCCGACCGCATGCGCAAGCAGCATCACCCGCGCCGGTGGCCAGTGGTTCAATCGAGAAGCCAGCAGAGGCAGAGCCAGGATTCGGGCGAGCTGCACCACCAACGCCACCAAACCGAAGTCGAGCAACCTGCCCGACTGAGCAAACAGCCAAAGCCCAATGCCGTAGAGGCTGGTCTGCG
>NZ_JAKUHK010000098.1:0-6693 GCF_023630655.1 Synechococcus sp. MU1655
ATCCTGCTGGCCCTGGTCGATGGCAGACCCCAGCAACTCACGCTGCGGCAGCTCCTCCAAACCTTCCTGGATTACAGAGAGCTCACGATCATTCGGCGTACCAACTACGCGCTGCGCAAAACGGAAGATCGGCTTGAAGTGGTGGAGGGCCTGACCACCGCCCTCGCATCACTGCAACAGGTGATTGCCATGATCCAGGAGGCCAGAGATGCGGCCAAGGCAAGGGCCAGCTTGATGGTGCATTTCGATCTAAGCGAACGGCAGGCAGATGCTGTGCTGGCCATGCCACTACGCAGGCTCACAGGTCTGGAACAGGAAAGCCTGCGTAAGGAGGCAGACGATCTTCGGAAAGAAAGACAGCGACTCACCCTGCTGCTGGAAAACCGCGACCAATTGCTGGATGCCCTGATCCAGGAACTTCGCCAACTCAAAAAACGTTTTGCAACGCCAAGACGCACCAGGCTGGTCGAGGGTGGCGACCACTTGCTTGCTGAGCGGGCCGCCAGTCAAAGGCCCAATGCCGAACTACAGAGACGCCAGGCCCTGGATGCCCTCCCTAGCGATTCAAGACTGCTGATTCAAGACGATGGTCAAGTGAAAATCGTCAGTCCTCAGCTGCTGGGACGCCTGCATCTCAACGATCCAGTGCCCATGGGTGATGAACCATCTCCAGCCATTATCAGCCTGCCCATCCAGCCACCACCACGTCTCTTGGCTGTGACAGTGAGCGGTCGTGTAGCACTTGTGCGCTGGGAATTTGCTGGACAGCAGCAAGGAACCCTGGAGCGATTCCTACCCACAGCCCTTGAAGGCGATGAGGTGGTGTCCCTACTGCCTTTGCCCAATCCAGAGGATCTGGCCACCAATGAAACAAAATCCCTTGGACTGTTGACCAGTGATGGACGGTTCAAGCGGCTACCACTAAAAGACATCCAGGAATTGTCGGGGCGAGCAGCCACCGTTTTAAAACTAAAAGAAGGAGTGAGTCTGAAAGCTGCCTTGATCTGTCAAGACGGAGCTGATGTGGCCGTCATCAGCGATATCGGCAGAATTCTGCGTTTACAAGCAGGTGAAACCAATCTGCCTGTGATGGGCAAGTTGGCCCAAGGTCCCATCACCATGCGTCTGCTCCCTGGCGAACAGCTGGTCACCGCAATCGCAGGCCACGCTGAAGGGCCAACAACCATCCTGCTCGCGAGCCAAACAGGCCGTCTGCACTGGTTGGAACTCACGAGCATCCGGTCCTGCAAACGAGGCGATCTCGGAGAGATCGGCTGGGAGCTGAATTCAGAATCCACCCCTGGAAGCGAACGGATTGCTGCAGCTTGCCTCGCAGATTCACTCATTGGTGTGGTGACATCAAACGGACGTCACGGACGACTGAACGTGAATGAGCAGGATCAACTCACGCTCAAAGACAACGAATCAATCCTGCGATTGGTGCCCTTAATCAGCTGATCAGAGATTCGTTGCCGCCACCCCTGCTGGTTCAAGCATTAATTTGCTCGCCTTGATCGAGGCGTCCATGGGAACCGGATAGTTCCCATCGAAACAAGCTGTACAGAAATGTTCCGACTGAGCATGTGCAGCTTCCACCATGCCTTCCTTGCTGAGATAAGCCAGCGAATCCACCTTGAGATGCTCCTCAATCTCTTGCAGCGTGAGTCGAGCAGCGATCAATTGATCCTGTGTATCGGTGTCGATTCCGTAGAAACAAGGATGGGTGACCGGTGGAGAACTAATGCGCATGTGCACCTCAATGGCGCCGGCATCACGGAGAGCCTGAACCAATTTTTGACTGGTGGTTCCACGAACGATCGAGTCATCAATCACCAGGACCCTTTTGCCGGTTAAAACATCCGGGAGTGGATTGAGCTTCACGCGAATCCCGGCCTCACGCATCGCCTGAGTGGGCTGGATGAAGGTTCGGCCGACGTAGCGGTTTTTGATCAGTCCATCGGCATAGGGAATGCCACTGGTCTGGGAATACCCGATCGCAGCTGGAATTCCGGAATCAGGAACACCAATCACGAGATCCGCCTCAACAGCGGATTCACGGGCCAGAATCTGGCCGATGCGCTGTCGATAGCTGTAGAGCGATTCACCAAAGAAACGACTATCAGGGCGCGCGAAATAGATCATTTCAAACACGCACATGCGTGTGGTGGGTTCAATCCAGCGATGACGTTCTGGTGTGGGATCCCCGCAACGAAACACCACTAATTCTCCAGGTTCAACATCAGCAACGAACGGAGAACCAATGATGTCGAGCCCACAGGTTTCACTACTAAGAACCCAGTGCCCAAGATCTTGATCCCCGAGGTAGCCATACACCAGGGGGCGGATCCCATAACCATCACGCAAGCCGTACAGGGCATCTGGCGTTCCAATCACCAAACTGAAAGCCCCCTGGCACTGGGATGCGGCCGCTTTAATCCCCTCTGTCCAATCCAAACCCCCATCCACGGCCTGCTGCACCGCATAAGCGATCAACTCCGAATCCGTGGTGGATGTGAACTCCACCTCACCGTCATCCACCTGAGCTCGCAGCTCTGATGCATTCACAAGATTGCCGTTATGAGCCAGCGCAAAGGGGCCGAGACGGGTCATCAGGACCACGGGCTGGGCATTGCAAACCTTGCTACTCCCGGTGGTGGAATAACGGTTATGTCCCACGGCTAAACCACCAGGCATGCGCTCGAGCACGTCCTGATCAAACACCTGGCTCACCAAGCCCATGTCCTTATGGAGCCTGACCTTTCCTTCGTTGAAAACAGCAATACCAGCGGATTCCTGACCCCGATGCTGCAGGGCATAAAGACCGAAATACACCAGGTTCGCCACCGGCTGTTCCATGGCCTGAACAGCGAAAACGCCGCAGGCTTCTTCCATGCGATCGGGACGCTCTATTTCGAGCTGATGCACCGGCCGCCTCGACTTCGGATGGGTCTCAAGATTCTGCATCAAACCGCTCCGAGGCGACGGGGAACCGCTTGTTCGTATTGCTCTCGCAGGGTCTCAACGGCAAGATCAATCACTGGATGGTTCCCCACCGCCAATCGGAAACAACCATGGTCGGCAACGGTTCCAATCTCTGTCACAGGAACACGTTGATGCTCTTGCGAGATCAGCAAAGCGTGCCAGGCACTGTGCTGTTCTGCGCGAACCGTAACGACAATGCGTGCACCGCCTTCAGCAAACAAAACACGATCCAACCGAGCAGACCGATGGGGCAGGTTCAGGTCAACCCCAAGGCCAGAGGCCAGGGCACTTTCCGCAAGCGCTACAGCCAACCCACCATCACTGCTGTCGTGGGCTGAAGCCAACACTCCCTGGGCAAACGCCTGACGAACCAAAGCTTGAACTTGAATCTCCAATTCCAGATCCACGCTCGGGGGACGACCAGTGAGCAACCCGTGAACAACTCCCTGGTAGCTACTGCCCGCCAAGCCAACACTTTCATTCCCCTCCTCATCTGTGGAGACACCAAGCAGCACCACAAGATCGCCAGGTTGACGCCAAGCCAAACCTCCGGTGCGGTTGAGATCTTCCACCAGTCCCACCATGCCCACAACAGGCGTGGGGTGAATGGGCTGAAGACTGCCATCGTCCCCCCTCGTTTCGTTGTAGAGAGAGACATTGCCACCGGTGACAGGGGTGCCCAAGGCGCGACAGGCCTGGGATAGGCCGCGGCATGCCATCGCCAATTGCCAATACCCCTTGGGGGTTTCCGGAGATGGGAAATTCAGGTTGTCGGTCACAGCGATCGGCTGGGCTCCAACACAACTGAGATTGCGGGCAGCCTCAGCCACCGCTGCGATCGCTCCCCGCTCTGGGTCGAGCGCCACCCAGCGATTGGGACAATCCAGCGTGGCCGCAACGCCACGCTGAGACGTTTGCAACGATGCATCACCCTGTTGAGGACGGAGACGAACCACAGCAGCATCCGCACCACCGGCTCGAATCACCGTATTGGCCAGCACCTGCTGGTCGTATTGGCGATAAATCCAGCGCTTGCTGGCAATCGTAGGGTCATCCAGCAAACGCAGCAGATCCGCATTCCAATCGCGATCGATGGCAGGACTAGGAAGATCTGATTCACGCCAGGTCCAGTGCGTCTGGATGTCATCTGGAGGCTCAGACAGCAGCTCGTGCTTGTTGATCGGTGTGTCTTCAGCCAAAGCCCGGGCCGGAACTTCTGCCGCGACAGCACCGTGTTGCAACACCCTCACCACCGGCTCTTCCAAAACCCGACCGACGACCGCTGCCTGAAGCCCCCAACGCCGGAAACGCTGCATCAGCTGCTCCTCCCGACCTGAACGGACCACAAACAACATGCGCTCTTGCGATTCCGAAAGCAGGAATTCGTAGGCGGTCATGCCTTTTTCTCTTGCGGGCACCCGATCGAGGTCCAACTCGACACCGACATCTCCCTTAGCGGCCATCTCCGAACAACTACAGGTAAGACCCGCAGCACCCATATCCTGAGCAGCTACAACATCACCGCTTTGAAAGGCTTCCAGACAAGCCTCAATCAAGCCCTTCTCGAGAAAGGGATCTCCAACCTGCACAGCAGGGCGATCATCGAGTGAATCCGCGCTGAGCTCAGCGCTCGCAAAACTGGCACCTCCCATGCCATCTCTGCCCGTGGTACTCCCGACGTACACCACTGGATTACCGACCCCAGCGGCTCCCGAACGAACGATGTCATCCGTTTCCATCAGGCCCAGGGCCATGGCGTTCACCAAGGGGTTGCCCTGATACGACGGATCAAAGGCAACCTCTCCACCCACGGTGGGCACGCCTACGCAATTGCCGTAGTGAGCAATGCCAGCCACAACCCCTTCCACCAATCCACGGGTCGCTGGTTCGTCCAGTGGTCCAAAACGCAAGGCATTCAGCAACGCAATCGGCCTAGCGCCCATCGTGAAAATGTCACGCAGGATGCCACCAACACCCGTGGCAGCTCCCTGAAAAGGCTCAACAGCTGAAGGGTGGTTGTGGCTTTCAACTTTGAACGCCAAGCGGTGACCTTCTCCAAGATCCACCACGCCGGCGTTCTCGCCAGGGCCCACAAGGATGCGTGGGCCTTCCGTTGGGAAGCCACTCAGAAGGGGTCTGGAATTGCGGTAACAGCAATGCTCTGACCACATCACCCCAAACATGCCCAACTCGGCACGATTCGGATCCCGTCCAAGACGCCGCTGAATTTCGCTGTAATCCGTTTCGTTGAGCCCTTCCTGGCGCAGAACCGCCCCAAGATCAAATGCCGCAACCGCATGAGAGGACTGGGTCACAACCGATGAGTCATCTGTACCCAGTGTTGCCGACGATCAGACCCAAGGATCTTCCTCATGATCAGGCCAATCGTGTCGATCCCTTGAATGATTTCGAGCTGAACGGCCACGCTCACCCCCAGGCTCATCGGGCCAATCGCCATCATCCCAGTCATCTAATGGGTCGACAGTGGAAGATGCTGCTGACGGATAGGGAGAGGCAACGTCAGAGGCCGCAGGATGCTCGTCCCAAGGCGGTTCTTCTAACCAGCCCTCTAGGCGCTCACCAGCGCGATCTCCAAACTGCTGGAGCTGTTCCCTCCAATGCCTTGAACGCTGAAGAAAATCCTGACGAACACTGGCCCGAGCCAGAGGCAAATCATCGAGCTCATGGATAGCCGTGGACACCAAGCCAGGCTGTTGGTCAACGATTCGATCTGGCAACAAGCGCCAGCGACTGGTTCCAGGTAGGCGAGGGTCACTGCGTGCCACCAGGTAATGACTGATTTGCCCGCTCGCTGGCAAGAAAGCCAAATCGGCGATGATGCCAATCCTCTCTCCATCGGCGTTGAGAAGATCGGCATCCAGCAAGGTTGGCAACCGATCCAAGGTGATCTGATCAGCTTCAGCAGGAGCCCCCTTCACAAAAACCTGCTGGTCGTCGAATCCACGACATTGATCCAGTCGCCACACATCTCGACTGGTACGCAACGCAGACGGGCGACTCACCCAACCGAGCAACCGATGGACAGGCGGATGCATCCAAGCCATCACCCCTGGCCCATGATCAAGGCCTTGATCACAGCGCACCCGGTGGTGCAACAGATCGCTCAAGAGGAGCTGGTCCGGAACAGTCAAGAGGTCGTGAACGGTTTCAGGAACGGATCTGAACAGGCATCACCAGGTAGGTGAGTCCAGACTCATCATTGGTTGGGGTGAGGATCGCCGGCGTTGTTGGAGCGTTGCAAGACAACCTGATGCGATCACAATCCATGGCCTTGAGGCCATCCAGCACATAACGCACATTGAAGGCAATTTGTACGGCATCGCCGTTGATCTCGGCCGGTAACGACTCAGAACCACTACCCACATCTTGGGCATCAGCACTGATCTGAACCAATCCCGTGGCTGGTTCCGTAGCGATCCGGACCACATTGTTGTGTTGGTCAGCCAAGACTGCGATGCGTTCCAAAGCAGAGATGAAAGCCCGCCGATCCAGATCAATCGTGCGGCTAAAACCATCGGGAATCAGCTGGCGGTAATTGGGATAGGTCCCTTCCAGGGTGCGACTCGTCACCATCTGATCGGCCGCGAGCACGACGACCTGACCTCGCTCACAGAACAGGCTGACCGGATCATCGCCTTTCCAGCTCGCCATTAATCGCTCCACCTCACGCAGGGAGCGTGCCGGAAGCGT
>NZ_JAKUHK010000099.1:0-6673 GCF_023630655.1 Synechococcus sp. MU1655
TGTGAATCAGCAGATGAAGTCACTGCTGAACTCTGAAGACGGAGCACCGGTGTTTGAGGAGATCAGCCAGAGCAGCACCCAACGAGCCCATCGTGCAGCCAAACGGGGTGCCTGGCGGATCGCGGGGGATCTCCCCTCAAGCTTCCGCTACGCGGCCCAAGGTCTGGGCTACGGCTTCGTTAGCCAAAGGAACTTCCGGATCCACGTTTTTACGGGAGCGGTGGTTTTAGGACTGGGGATTTGGCTCCAACTCCCCGCGATTCAGCTGGCGGTGTTGGTGCTCACGGTGGCTGTCGTGTTGGTGCTGGAGCTACTGAATACAGCCATTGAGGCTGCGGTGGACTTGGCAATCGGCAGGCGGTTCCATCCCCTAGCCAGAATTGCCAAGGATTGCGCTGCTGCTGCTGTTCTTGTCTCAGCGATCAGCTCAATGCTGATTGCGCTCCTTCTTCTCCTTCCACCCCTGATCCTGCGCCTGGGCCTCTAACCATGCTCCTGGTTATCGATAACTACGACAGTTTCACGTTCAACCTCGTGCAATACCTGGGGGAACTTGCCAGCCAGTTCGAGGTTGCGACCGACTGTCGCGTCGAGCGAAACGACGCCCTCAGTCTCGAGGAGATTCGCGACCTCAATCCATCCGCCATTGTGCTTTCACCTGGTCCAGGCGATCCAGATCAAGCCGGTGTTTGCCTCGAGGTCTTACGCCAACTGTCACCCACCATCCCAACCCTTGGTGTTTGCCTCGGCCATCAATCGCTCGCGCAGGCCTATGGCGGTCGCGTTGTGAGAGCCAGCGAACTGATGCATGGCAAAACATCTCCTGTCCTGCATCGCGGTGAAGGCGTCTTCGCCGGGCTACCCCAACCCCTTACCGCGACCCGTTATCACAGCTTGATTGCTGAACGAGACACCCTTCCGAACTGTCTTGAAGTCACTGCCTGGCTGGACGACGGAACGATCATGGGGCTGCGCCATCGCGACTACCCCCACCTACAGGGAGTGCAGTTCCATCCTGAGAGTGTGCTCACAGAAGCGGGGCACCAGCTGCTCGCCAACTTCCTGCGTCAAGCAGAACACCAGTGACATCACTGCTAGCTTCCTGGTCAAAAAGACGGTCAACAATGTCGGTCCACGAACGGGTTCAGAGTCTTTTCCGAATTGTTTTGAGTGGCTCGGCACTCGTGGCGATCGGAACTGCTGCGCCAGTTCGGGCCGCAGGCGTCACCGTGACCAATTACGGCCATAGCGCCTTACTCATCCGCGGAGGTGGCCAATCCGTGATGGTGAACCCGTTTCGTGCCGTGGGCTGCGCCAAAGGACTCGCTGAGCCACGCGTGAACGCAACGGTGATTCTTGCCAGTTCGGAATTACCTGATGAAGGGGCTCGCATCGGTGGCGGGACCTATTTGGCCAAACCAGGCTCCTATCGCGTCGGAGGCCTCAACATCGAAGGGTTCGCTGCTCCCCATGACCGAGTGGGGGGCCGTCGTTTTGGCCAAGCCACGATCTGGCGCTGGCAACAGGGAGGTCTCAACTTTGCCCATCTCGGAGGCACCGCCGCCACACTCAGCGGTGAAGACAAAGTGCTTCTCGGTCGCCCCGACGTCTTAATCATCGGCGTCGGCGGCGGCGGCAAGGTCTACGACGGAGAGGAGGCTGCCGAAGTTGTGCGTGCGCTCAATCCGCGCAGGGTGATTCCTGTTCAGTACGTGAATGGCGAGGCTCCCTCTGGATGCGACCAGGGCGGAGTGCAACCGTTCCTGGATGCGATGTCCGGCACGAAGGTGCGCAAAGTAGGGCCAAACCTCAACCTGCCTGGAAACCTCGGTGACAGCACCGTGATCGATGTCATGCGTTGATCACGGTCGGCACTCACCCCTCAACCATCGGCATCGACGCCAACAACGCTGACAGTTCGGCTCGTTCCATCCCGGCAATTAAGGCCAAGAGGAGAAGAATCCTCGCCTTCTGAGGGTTGAGGGTTCCTGCCGGCAACAAGCCAAGCTCATCCTGAAGCGGACAGGGATGAACAGGACCCCTACCGCAACGACTCGCGCGCAACATCAGGGGCAACACACCAGACCAGGTTTTGATGGCCTCACGTTCCCCTGAAGACAATTGGCCGGCCCCGGTGCCAGTCCAGACCACCCCCTTCACCCCAGCATGAGAGAGGGACGAAACCAAGGCCAACGAAGGATTCACACAGCCGTAAAGGATGGCCACTTCAGGCCACTGAGCTGGCAATGCAAGCGTGGCGAAAGGAACGGATCGGAATCTGGACGCCTCCGGCAGATGCACTCCGCTGTCATCCACCCAGCCCAGGGGGCCCAAATCTGGACTTTGAAACGCACCCACACCCTGTGTTGCCACCTTGGTGACAGCCCTGGCTCCATGGATCTGGCCATCCATCACGACAAGCACCCCATGCCCGCGGGCCTTAGGGCTACCTGCCACTTGCAGGGCTTGAAAAAGATTCAGAGGACCATCAGCACTGAGGGCTGTGGCCGGACGCATCGCTCCCACCAACACCACTGGCCGCGGATCGTCAATGAGTAGCTCCAACAACCAGGCGGTTTCTTCCAAGGTGTTGGTGCCGTGGGTGATCACGACTCCCGCCAACTCGCAGGACTCGGCAAAAGCCTCACGGATTCGCGTCACCAGACGCTTCCAATGCTGAAACTGCAAATCAGCACTATCCAAATTGGCTAGTTGTTCCACCTGAAGCTGGGCCACCCCTTGCAACTGCGGCAGCTCCTGAAGGAGTTCCGATCCAGACATCGCCCCAGCGGTGTAGGAGTTGAGAAAGGTCCTAGTGACACCACGGCCTGCGATCGTGCCACCCGTGGCGAGCAGAAGCAAGGTCGGGGGTGGGGTGGGGTGATCGACCGTCAAAGCCCTGAATCAATCGCCTGATAGGCCAGCCAAAAGCGCTGCATCTGCTCAGTGGTGCCGATGCTGACGCGCAATGACCCATCAACCTGGGGCTTCCCTGCCATGGAACGCACCAAAATGCCCGCTTCCCGCAGCTTCGCGTCCACGAGCTGCGCTGAACGACGAGGCCAAACCAGGAGGTAATTCCCCCCAGCGACATGGTGAATGACACGCTGACGCGTCAATACAGACACAATCCAGTCACGAGCCCGTAACACCTCTTCGACATAGGCGTCGGTATAGGGCTGATCATTCAAAGCCGCCATCGCCGCCGTGACGGCCAAACTATTGACGTCATAGGGGCCCGTGACCCTGCCCACCCGGTCCACGACATCGGGATGGCCAAGAGCAAACCCGATCCGCAAGCCGGCGAGGCCAGCGGTTTTCGCCAAGGATCGGAGCACGAGCAGATTGGGCACCTCACGAAAATCAATCGAGGGCAAGACGCTGTCTCCCGTGAAGGCCTCATACAACTCATCCACCACCACAAGCGTTTCAGGCGCCGCGGTTGCAAGGTCCAACACTTGATCCGCCGGCAAACGCGTTCCCGTGGGGTTATTGGGATTGCACACCATCAAGATGCGCGGTGTCCGCAACAGGGCCGCTCGAATCGCCTCCATTGGAAACGCAAACCCGGGCATCTCGTGGGGCACGGCCTCAACCGCCATCCCCTGCATGCCCGCGCAGGGGGCGTAGTACCCAAAGGTGGGACTGGTTGTCAGCAGGGTGTCTCCGGCGGCGCCATAGGCATGGATCACGGCATGGATCGCAGCATCCACCCCGTTGAACACCCCAACGTGCGCAGACGTCAACGCACAGGCCAAGCCTGCCGGGGAAGACTCGAGATTGGCAATCAGGGCTTCGCGAAGACCGTCGTACTCGGGATAAATCGCAATCTGATCGGACGGGTACTCGCGAATTGCCTCCGCGACCCTGGGGCTGGGGCCCATCGTGTTTTCGTTGAAATCGAGCCGCAACAGGTTGCGTCGCCCTTCGAGAGGAGCGCTATAGGCCTTGAGCTGCTCAACCTCAGGCCGGGCACGCATTGCATTGCGTTGAGGGTGTCCGTTCACAGCAAATCCCACGTCACGAAACGAGCAAAACGTGAACGTGATTTCGAACCACTGCTCCTGAACTGGCCCGGAATGGTGTCACTACATTCGCTCCAACGTGGCAATGCCCAATAATCCCAACCCTGCCTTCAGGGTATCGGCGGTGAGACGGCACAACGCCAAACGGGATCGCAGGGACTGTCCCTCAGCCTTGAGCACTGGGACCTGGTCATAAAAGCGATTGAACACTTGTGATAACTCGAATAAATAACTGCAGAGGCGATTGGGCAGCAACTCCTCCTCCACCTCGGCGATCACCGCATCGAATTTGAGCAGCTCCCTGACCAGGGACCACTCCTGTGGCTCGCTGAACTGCAGCATTCCCGCCTCCGCCTCAAGATCTCCACCCTTGCGCGCAATTCCAGCAATGCGCACCACCGCATAAAGCAGATAGGGGGCCGTGTTGCCTTGCAAGGCCAGCATCCGATCGAAGCTGAACTGGTAATTCGTGATCCGGTTCTGACTGAGGTCGGCGTACTTCACCGCCGCGAGCCCCACCGTGCCAGCCACATGCTCAATGAACTGGTCGTCCTCGCGACGCCCCTCCTCCTCCAATCGCCGGCGTAAATCGGCTTCGGCCCGTTCCACCGCTTCGTCGAGCAGATCCCGCAACCGAACCGTGTCACCCGAACGGGTTTTGAGCTTCTTACCGTCCTCGCCCTGGACCAGCCCAAAGGGAACATGCTCCAGCCGACCGTGCTCTGGAATCCACTTCGCCCGTTTCGCCACTTGAAACACACCCGCAAAGTGGTTCGCCTGACCCGCATCGGTGACGTAAATCACGCGGCGCGCGCCATCGCCCTCTGGGGCCAGCGCAAAGCGATAGCGGATCGCTGCCAGATCGGTCGTTGCGTAATTAAAACCACCATCACTTTTGCGAACGATCACAGGCAAGGGCTTGCCATCCTTCCCGTTCACACCCTCAAGGAAGACACACTCCGCACCGTCATCAGTGACGAGCAAACCAGCCTCCTTCAAGCCACTGAGGACTGACGCCAGAAACGGGTTGTAAAACGATTCGCCTCGTTCGCTCAGACGAATATCGAGTCGGTCGTAAATCTTCTGGAACTCACGCCGCGACTGATCACAGAGCAATCCCCACGCCTTGAGAGACACCGGATCCCCACCTTGAAGCTTCACCACCTCCTCGCGAGACGTGGCCTGAAAGACTTCGTCTTCGTCGAAACGCTTCTTGGCCTCGCGATAAAAGGCCACCAAATCGCCAAGATCAACCGCATCGGCAGTTTTGAGGGTCTCGGGGGCCACCTGTTTGAGATGGGTGATCAGCATCCCGAACTGGGTGCCCCAATCACCCACATGATTGAGGCGCAGCACCCGATGACCACGGAACTCGAGCACTCGAGCCAAAGAATCACCAATGATCGTGGAGCGCAGATGGCCGACGTGCATCTCCTTGGCGATGTTGGGGCTGGAAAAATCCACAACCACCGCTGCATCGCTCTGCACCTCTGGTACGCCCAGGCGCGGATCACCCAGCCGTGCTGACACTTCAGCCGCTAAGCGCTCTGGCCGGATGGTGAGATTAATGAAGCCTGGACCGGCAATCTGCGGTTCCAGACACAGGGCTGCAAAAGCTGGATCCGCCTGAAGCGCCTCCACAATCGCCCCGGCAATGTGGCGTGGAGCCTGCTTGAGAGGCTTGGCCAAGGGCAAGGCGCCATTGGCCTGGAAATCACCAAATTCCGGCTTGCTTGCAGGCGCCAGCTGGGGATCCAGCAGAGCATCCACGTCCGGGAAGGCCCGCTGCATCGCCTCACGCAACTGGGTGTCTAAAGCCTGGGCGATGCGCAGCATGGAAAGCAGCGGTGAACGAATTCAGGTCCTGATCATCTCCCGGCGCGGGAGTCCCCTCAGGCCCTGACCAACCAGGCAGCAGCTGCAAAAGGAACGCCATGCCGGCAACAAACAGGCCGTCTAGTCTCCAGCCTCTTGAAAGGGAAGACGATTGGACCGCAAGATCTTCTACGACTGCGTTCGAGATGATCTGTTCAACGGGGTGCTCAGGCAGCAGAACGTGAATGGAATGGAGGCCATCCTGAACTTCTGGGACGCACCACCCAACCCACCAACAGGCGCGTTCAAAACCAACTGGGACATCCGTTCAATCGGATGGCTGGCTTACATGCTCGCCACAACAAAACATGAAACAGCGTCCACGATGCAACCGATTGATGAATATGGAGATAGCGCCTATTTCACACAGATGTATGAGAATCGATCTGACCTTGGCAATACTGAACCTGGCGATGGAGCCAGGTTTCATGGGCGGGGATTTGTGCAGCTCACAGGCCGGGCGAACTACACAGCAATGACCGGCGTGGTGCAATCAATCTTCCCCGAAGCGCCCGATTTCACTGAACATCCGGATGCGGTCAAAGATGATCGCTATGCGGCAGTAATCATGTTTCACGGCATGTTTTGTGGGGTTTTCACAGGATGGGCTCTCAAGAACTTCATCGGAGATCCTCACAAGGGGCAAATCGTGGACTACTTTCACGCCCGCAAAATCATCAACGGCATGGACAAAGCCGATCTGATTGAACGTTATGCCAAAAAATTCTCCACAGCCCTCGACAAGGCAGGTGCGAGCGCATGATTCAAGCCTT
>NZ_JAKUHK010000100.1:0-6655 GCF_023630655.1 Synechococcus sp. MU1655
CACGATGTCAATACGTCCATTGCTTAAGCAAGAGATTCCTTGGTTAATCTCCGAATTGGTTTTGTTAATCATTCTGTTAAATGCTAATCCGCCTGAATTGTGGTTTTGGTTCGTTGTCTTTTTAGTGGTCTTTGGATATCGAATTGAGCGCTGGTGGTCTTCAAGGGCTGACTAATTAAGGCTGTTTTTTAGGGAAACTAAGAGATAATTCGGTTAAGACTGGATCGTTCGGATTTTTAGGCATGGGCAAGAGTTCACGTAGCATGCGTGCATAGGTGACATTGACATTCACAGTGGCGAATAATCGTCTTACTAAGGAGTTAACGAGTTGTTCCTGGGTGATGGAAAGGTTGATTTCGTCGCTTAGTCCGGTTTGGTAGCGCAGTTGTGTGTCTCGGAAGGCCTCTTTGCTGGCGCCAACAGCACGTCTGGCCGACACTAATTTTGCCAAACTAGCTTCGTGGTTTAAAAAAGCTCGCTCCAGTCGTAAGCGAATCGCGTTGCGGGTGTTCGCATATTGCTCTGCGGTTGCTTGCTCTTGAAGTTTCAAGGCCTTCACTCTGTTTGATGTGCCACCGGCATCAAAGATCATCCATTTGAAGGCCAGCCCTACCGACCATTCGTATCCGCTGACCTGCTCGAGGGGAAGAAAAGTACCTCCGCAGCATCCACCCCCGATCAGGGCAAGATTTGACGTGCGTTCCACGGATCCCAGGCCACCGGCTGCTGCAAACAGGCTGAGCCTTGGTAGCAGCTCAGCCGCCGCTTCATCTTGGCGGCGCATGAGTGCTTGTTGTGTTGCGAGAATCGCAGTGAGTTCTGGATTGTCGTCGTAAGCCGCCAACACCGTTCTTTCTAAATTCAGGGGCCAACGTGGTTGGAGGCTGATGGGGTCGCTTGCACTGGGGATGATCTCACTGGAGAGATTGAGAATGGTCCAAAGTTCACGACGGGCTACGGCACGATCAGCCATCGCTTGGATCAAGCTTTCTTCGTCTGCAGCCAGAAGGCTGCTTCGTCTGAGCAGATCCACCCTCGGAACAAGACCAGCTTGTTTTAGGTCAAGAGTGTCTTCCAATACGACCAGATCAGTGCGAACGATCGCATCGCGTATCCGCACAAGTTGCTCAGCACGTTGAAGGTTGTAATAGGCCTCGCTCACTTCAAGCTGAATGGCTCTTAACCGATCGGCATAGAGATTTTCTTGTTGGGTGAGTCGGGCTTGCGCTGCTTGAACCCTGGGAGTTCGAGCAAAATCAATAATGTTGTAATCAAGCTGAAGCCCAGCATCTGCCGAAACTCCATTCGCAACCGCCCCTAGCCCACCTCCTTGTGGGATGTAGAAGGGTCCAGCGCTGGAGCCACTGATTTCGTTTCCATCATTGGTGAGAGCAAAATTGGGAGTTTGCCCTTTTGAATTAAAGAGTTCCCCAAACCCGAAAGTGTTGTTTCCATAGGGGTTGTAAGTGGTTGTTCCGCTTTGAAATCCATCGACATTGGCAAAAACGCTGATCGTTGGCCAGTACCGGCTCGATTCGGATGCAATGGTGGCGGCTTGAGCCTGGATTAAATCTCGCTGAGCGCCCAGGGATGGGTTGTTGCGGAAGGCGATCGTGACAGCATCTTCAAGAGAGAGAGAAAGAGTTCGCGATGCAGTGTCAGCTGAAGAAGGAAGGCGAAGAAGAGGGTCTGGCTGAGTGTCTTGATCTGTGAGTTCACCGGAAGGTGCGGCATTGATATCAATCAGCAGTGTGGGGATCTCTAGTGCTCTGAGATCGTCACTGCTCTCAATCGCTGGTGCTGGACCAGTCAATGTGTCAATGGCATCGACCTGGGTATTAAGGCGCTCCCAACTTTTCTCAAGTTGCTCTGTAGTGCCGCCTTCATCCAGTGGTGCAACGTTGGTCTGAGCTGCTACGGGAGCGAAGCTGTTGCAAATCAATCCGAGCGCGCATACGGAACGGGAGAGGACCAGATCACAGCGGGATGGTTTCAACACGTTCTTCGGATGACGACTTCTAAAACGACTTTTGGGTATGTTTACGCACTCTGGTCAATGATGAAAGGTGTCCAATGCAAAACTCTGATGAATTTGATCGCTAGCTATCAAACTGGATGGTGACCATGAGACTGTCTTGTAAGCTGAATAGTGCTGCAACAATTGACCGCAAACAGCTTCTTATACTTAGACGGACTTGATTGGTTGAAGTTTCCGCAAGCCTTGAATAAGTTTCAAGCATGCTGGGTGATTTGAAGAGCTCAATCCCTCAGTAATAGATGGTTTGTGATTGCTGACTTGGAGTGGGTGGATATTGCTTCGATAATTGCTGATCGAATGTAGTCAATTAGGGTCATTCTTAAGATTATTTGTCTCAGCTGCTGTTTATTTAAATGCTTGTCGTCAGCAGAAATTGTGCCTTCTGTTGTTTGTTCAAGCCATTGGCTGAAGCCTCGAGAAAGATCCTTGATTGCGATCATCTCCCGAGGATTGAATTGTTGATTGTTAATTGTTTTTGGGTTTTTGAGCTCAGCGCTGATGGATAGCAATTGAGCGCTCAGAATATCAAATAAGTCTGCTTCCTCGTTGTGAAGTCGTTTGACTTTCTCTGATCTAATAAAGGGTGCTGGTAAGCTTCTGATAGACTCAAGAGAGGTCATTATTTGTGAGGCTAAAAGATCGATTCTGCTCCAAATGTCATGTAGTGGATGTTGTTCGGGATTAACTCCCAGTTCTAATTGTGCAAGAACCTGCTGTTGTCTTGCTGCGTTGAGTTGTGTGATCAGTGAAATGCGTTTTGCTTGTTGTTTTCTCGGTGGACTTGAGGAAGGATTGTTTTGTCTGAGGGCATCTCCTTCATCTTGTAGCTCCACTCCGAGGGCATCTAGCAATGATGCCCATTGTTGGTGTAATTGAGGAATCGTTTGACTCGGCCAAATCCATTGACACGCCAGTAGTGAAATGACAATGCCAAGTCCAGTCCAGAAAAGACGAATGGGGCCCCAGATGGTTTCAACCTGTTCATGAACAAGCCATCCCATAACGATGATCGTGCCTGCAACTTTGTACCCCACTTGCAGGCCGAGAATTCCTCCCAAAAGTCGTGTTGAAGCTAAAGCTAATCCAAGCCCTAATGGGAGAGGGAGATCTAGGCATTTTGTAAATATGATCAAAATAATCACGCCCATTAGCGATCCCATCAGCCGCTGAATGCCCAGCTTCATGGAATTGCCGTAGGTACTCGACAGAACGGCTGCTGTCGTAAGTGGCAAATAAAAGCCATATGGAATTGAACTAAGGAGACCGAATCCAGCACTTAATCCGGTAATAAGAACAAGGCGTAATTCTTGTCTAGTAAACCAAGGCTTGCTGAGGGGTTGACGGCTATTTTTTATCATTCAAATGAGTTTTGCTTGATGGCAAAATCAAGTTTTTTCTGACTTCTAGCGATTCGAAGGAATCGAGTGCCTTCTTCCTCTAAAAGTATACGCTGGGAGAGGCTAAGTCGACTGTTTGAATCTATTTGCAATCGTTTCCATCCCAAGTCATTGCTAATGTCTAACTGATCAGTAAGTTCAGGTAATTGCAAGGGCTGATGTTTTAAGGCTAGAGCGTCAAGAAGTCTTTCCATCAAAATCCATTGCGCATGTAGGCTGCGCCATAGGCTCATCCGTTGTTGCCAGCGTAGCCGCGACAATTGTTTCATGTGTTTCGCGCCAAGCTGTTCTTCAATATTAATGAGGCGTTGAATTTCTAAGAGATCTTTCGTGATCGAGCCGGGCTGTAAGGGTGGTGGTGAAGACGTAAGTCCTTGGAGCGACTGGCTATGTTGATGCATACGAGTACTTAGTGAATGAAGTAATTTTTGATGAAGCTCTTCCATTCGCATCAGTCGATTTTTGGGCCAAAGCAAGCGGCTGATTACAATGGCTACTAAGATTCCAACCAGAGTATCGATGCTTCTGTTTAAAATATAATACCAGTTTAACTTTGTATAACCGTGAACGCTTAAAAAGATCACCGTAATCACAACGGCTGTCGACAAGCCGCTGCCCCAGCCAAGGAGACGAAGTAAGGGGACAGTAATTAAGAGGCTGATGAAAATGCCGATCCAGCCTGAAAGCATTGTGTGGACTAAGAAAACAACAAGGCCGCCACTGACTGTTCCGAGAATCCTTCCTCTGGCGGCTTGAAGTGTGTTCTCATCTTGATCGTCGACGACTAAAATTACAGCTAAGAGCGGATAAAAAACAAAGCTAATTCGATCAAAGTGTTGTGCAATGGCGCATGTGATAAAAATGCTCAGGCCAAGTCTCAGACTTTGCTTCGTCAGATTGCTGTCTATCTTTGTAATGTTCATTGTTAGACGCGATCAGCGCTTCAGTCTGAGATCCTCGCTGTTGGATCTGCTTGTATCTTCGTCTATTGATGAATCATTGGTAGGCCATTGTGTATCAAGATAGCTCACTCCATTTTTATAAAAAGGACGAGCACTGAGTTGATTGGTTTGGAGTTCCGTTGTTCCCATTGCGGTGATCAACTTGCCAAAATCTAAAGGTCCAAGATCTGTGTCAAGATTACGTCCGGCTGCGCTAATCAAGGCTGGTAGGCGTATGAGATTCTGAGGTTGTATGAGTTTATTGAACAGGCTTTTTAATACAAGTTGTTGTCGGTCAAGTCGTCCAAAGTCACCCTCTCCATCGTGGCGCCAGCGCAAAAAGCCTTCAAGGTCACGTCCCTTGAGAACCTGGCGTCCTGGCTGAAGGTCGATCAGTAATCCTTGGCTTTTGTCTCGGTAGTAGAGCCGTTTTGGTACATCCACTTCGAGACCACCAAGTAAATCACTAATGGTGCGGATTCCTTCAAGATTCACCAGAATATGGTGATCAATCGGTCGTCCCATGAGGCGTGTAAGTTCTGATTTAACGGCATCTGGGCCGCCTATGGCATGGAGTGCGTTGGCCTTCATTGGACCAAAGCTACGTGATTCAATATAACTATCTCTTGGGATTTGAATAATCGAAGTCTCCCCATTCTCAACGCTGAGTACGAACATCGTGTCTGTATTCCCTCCTCCAGCATCCATGCCGAGAATGACTATATTTTCGTTGCCAAAGCTCGTCCAGCTTTCAAGTGGATTATTGATGGAAGCCAGTTTGGGGAGTTCTGTTGATGGAATGAGAGATCGACTGAGAGGTATCGATAGCAGCAATCCACCAAAAAGTCCTACCACTGCTGCTGTGAGCAGGGATTTTTTGTTCGGACTCTGTTGACCGTTCATACGCAAATCTTAGGTCTGTTGCTGCAACCGTTGGATTGTGTTGAAGTTTGTGTAGGGACAACCATGATTAGTGGAGTGGATCGCTGATCATCAAGGCTGGGCAGCTCAACTGATGAACCAAATTGCTTGTGCGATCACTGGCTGGAATGGGGAGTCCAGCAACTCGGCGACGTTGTGATCGCAGAATCACGAGATCTTGGTTTTTGCTGAACCAGTGAATTTTGGAATCGATACCAGGTCCCTGAAGCAGTTTGATTTGAATTTGATGGCTGTCGATATTGCGTGGACACCAACTCATCAGTTGGTGTTCCATCCAGGATCGTTCGTGTCGGTTGAAGCGTGGGTCATGGATGTGCAGAAGGCTGATGGTGGTGGATGTTGGGTCTGGTGCGGTTGAGAGGAGCCGTAGGGCGAGTTCAAATTGTTCGCGTGCACTGGCTGATAGATCTTTGATTGGAACGAGGATTCGGTTCACATCCTTCAGCTCTCGTCGTCCAAGATTGGCTACCACAACAGGGCAATGGGCGGTTCTGCAGACCCCGTCGACGAGGTCGCCCAGGAGCCATTTGCGTAGCGGGTCAGGGCGTCCTGCTCCAATCAACAGAAGATCAGCGCCTTCTTCTAAAGCGCTTCTGCTCATGCCCGCAGCGATGTCATCATCCACGCGCAGGAGACAACGCGTGGTTGCGGTGAGTCTCTCTCCGTTGGTTGCGGCCTGACGCAGCCTCGCTCTCGCGGCAGACAAGGCTCGATTTAAGCCACCGCGAGCTTCTTCGAGGCTTGGACTCACCAGCGCAAGCGGCAAGAGTTGTCCGTTGTGCTCGCCTTCTCCCTGGGAGAGTCGAGCGGCCAGCTTCAACAGGCTCAACTCTGTGTCTGGATTGGCAACTGGAACCAACACTTTTAGGGGGCGGCGTACCACCTCCCCGGGGACGTCCTGATTTGCATCGAGCGTTGTTGTGCCGTAGGTGGAGCGCTCATTCGGTTCCATCAGGGCGACGACCGAGCGTGTGGTGAGGGTTGGACCGAGCGTCGCTGTGACGACCATCACGGCTAGAACGCTGTTGAGAACTGTGTTGTCGAGAAGGCCGGCTTGGAAACCAATGAACGCGGTGGCAAGCGTGGCGGCCACCTTGGGCATGGCGAGTGACCACATCAGCAGCATTTGATTGGGGCTGTAGCGGAACCAGCGACCAGCAATGACTGCTGCAAGTGCTTTGCATCCCAAGGCTCCAGTGAGCATTAGGGCTGTGAACTCAATGTTGCTGATGCTGTCGGCGAGGCTGCCTAGATCGAGCAGCAGTCCTAAATGAATGAAGAAGATGGGGATGAATAAGGCTCCCCCCACAAAGATCACTTGCTCTTTGACCTTGCCT
>NZ_JAKUHK010000101.1:0-6593 GCF_023630655.1 Synechococcus sp. MU1655
AACACGGCATCACCATCCAATCCGGCCCGTTCTGGGTCGGCGTAACAACCAGGAGTTGGAAGGCGAAGATCGAGGGGTTCGGAGCTGCTCATGGAGGGGGGAATATGCCGATTGCTTTTTGTATTGCGTTAAGTGTGCTGGTATTGGACCGATAAAGCTTGAAACGGTGGCCGAACTGTGACCGAGGCTTCTGGTTCAACCGTCGGCCAAAAGCTTGCTTGTGCGGCCTCTCCTTTTGTGGCCATCAGCTAGCAGGTCGTCGCAATGCACGGTCAGGGATCCCGTTTGCCTTTATGGTCCCGCTGAGAAAACATGCCGATTCCGATGCTCGCCGCTGCGATGCCGCCCCTTCTCACGCCGCTTTTGGCTGAACTGTCTGCGCACGATTTCGAGATGGCGGAAACCCTCATTGGGGTTGGCCGATTCATGCTGATCTTTGTGGCGGCGAGGGCGCTGGCCGAAGTTCTGGTTCGCCTTCAGCTCCCCACGATTTTGGGAGAGCTGCTGGCCGGTGTGTTGATTGGAGCGTCTGGTCTCCACCTCTTGGTGCCGCCCGAAACCCAGGTGGAGTTGAGCAATGGCTTGATCACCCTGCTCAGTTCCTTAGGCAATGTGCCTCCTGAATCGGTGACGGATCTCTACAACGAGAGTTTCCCGGCCCTGGAGGCAGTAGCCCAACTGGGATTGTTTGCTCTCCTGTTCCTCACCGGTTTGGAGAGTGAGCTCGATGAGTTGATCGCCGTGGGCACCCAGGCCTTCACCGTGGCTGTTGCGGGGGTGGTGTTGCCATTTGCCCTGGGGACCTGGGGCCTGATGGCCATTTTCCACGTGGACGCCATTCCAGCGATTTTTGCCGGTGCGTCGATGACCGCCACCAGCATTGGCATTACCGCCAGTGTGTTCGGAGAACTCGGATATTTGAAAACGCGCGAGGGACAGATCGTGATTGGTGCGGCCGTTCTTGATGACATCCTCGGCATTGTGATCTTGGCTGTTGTGGTGGCCTTGGCGTCCGGCGGCAGCCTGGAAATTGGTCCGATCGTCAAGCTGGTGGCTGCTGCCGCTGTGTTTGTTGTGGCGGCGATTGGTTTGAGCCGCACGGCAGCGCCTGCCTTCGATTGGTTGATCGACAAGCTCAAGGCACCGGGTGAGGTGCTGGTGGCGTCCTTCGTCATCCTTGCGCTGAGCTGCTTTACCGCCACCGCGATTGGCTTGGAGGCTGCCCTTGGCGCCTTCGCGGCTGGTCTGATCCTCAGCGGCTCAAAGCACAATCACGCCATGCAACAGGCGGTTCTGCCGATCGTGACCTTGTTCGCCACGATCTTCTTTGTGCTCGTGGGCGCCGGCATGGATCTGTCCGTGATCAATCCTTCGGATCCTGGGAGCCGCACCGCTCTGATCATCGCCGCCTTCCTGTTTGTGGTTGCCGTGATCGGCAAGATTGCCGCTGGTTGGGCCTTTGTGAGCAAGCAACCCACCCGTCGCCTTGTGGTTGGGCTTGGAATGATGCCCCGCGGAGAAGTGGGTTTGATTTTCTTGGGCCTTGGCACCAGCGCCAAGCTTCTATCGCCATCGCTCGAGGCGGCCATTCTCTTAATGGTCATCGGCACCACCTTCCTGGCACCGGTGCTGCTCAGATTGGTAATTGGTGGCGACAAGCCTGATGACGATGACAAGGTCGATAGCGAGGTTGCGGCTGATCCGGTTGGTTTGATCTAGTCCCCTTGCCCGCGGGCAACCACCAGAAACAAACTCCAGCCAATGGTGATGAAGGCCAGGCTGGAGGCCCAGCCTGGTCCGAGGGCCCAGGCCAGGATCAGTTGGGTGATCACACCCACCACAAGGGCGAGCAACAGACTGCTGATCACCAAAGCGGCCTGACGCCAGGCCCCACTCAGGGGCCCGTCTTCCAAACTGGCCTCCAGCCGTTGAAGGGGACCACTGAGCGGCAGGTAGAGGGCGAGCGCCCAGAACAGGCCTCCGCTCAGGGTGCTGCTTTGCAGCAGGGGCCCCATCTCGTATGTGTCCATCGTTGGCAAGTGCCCGGCGCTGCGGAGGAATGAACTGGATGCCTAGCATCGCTGCCCGATGGAACAAGCGTGGTGAGTGAGCCCTGGTGGCAGTTTGAGAACCATGCGGTGCATGGTCTTTGTCAGAGGCCTGAACAGCCTGAGGCCGCGGCCCAGGCCCAAGAGCGGCCCGCTGTGTTGCTGGTCCATGGCTTTGGGGCTTCTACCGACCACTGGCGCTACAACATTCCAGTGCTGGCAAGCCAGTACGAAGTGCACGCCCTGGATCTTCTTGGCTTCGGTCGTAGTGCCAAACCAGCAGGGCTCACCTACGGCGGTGCCCTGTGGCGCGACCAATTGGTGGCCTATGTCCAGCAGCGGATCGGTCGCCCCACCGTGATCGCTGGAAATTCGCTCGGGGGGTTTGCTGCCCTAGCGGCTAGTGCTGCTTTAAAGGACCAGTCAGCGGGTGTGGTGCTCCTGAATGCGGCAGGGCCTTTCAGTGATGAAAAGCGCTCAACGCCGAGTGGCTGGGGCGCCATCGCCCGTCGCACGATTGCTTCGGCTTTGCTCAAAAGCCCAGTGCTGCAAAGGGTGTTGTTTGAGAATTTGCGCCGGCCGGCCACGATTCGACGCACCCTCAATCAGGTGTATATCGATCGCACCAACGTGGATGACGCCCTGGTGGAATCGATTCGCCTTCCGTCGCTTGATCCGGGTGCCTTTGGCGTGTTTCGCACCGTGTTCGACATTCCCAGCGGCCAACCCCTGGATGAATTGTTTGATCAGTTGCAATCCCCCCTGTTCCTGCTCTGGGGGATTCGCGATCCCTGGATCAACGCCGCTGGACGTCGCGCCAGTTTTCAACGCCATGCCCCGGAGAACACCCACGAAGTGGTGTTAGAAGCCGGGCATTGCCCCCATGACGAGGTTCCCGATCAGGTGAACAAGGCCCTGCTCGATTGGCTTGGTTCCCTTGCGATCGATGGCTGCGCGGATGGCTGAGCTGTGGTCACACTGAAGAAGCTCCGGGTTTGATGGCCATGACCCTTCGTCAACTGTCGACGCCGTATGCCCACTGGGAATACGTGCATCCCCAAAGTGGTGATCGCCTACGGGTGGTGCCTGAACGCGGCGGCATTGTCACGGAATGGCGTTGCAATGGGCGGGAGATTCTCTATTTCGATCAGTCGCGTTACGCCGACCCAACGCAAAGCATCCGCGGTGGGATTCCTGTGCTGTTCCCCATCTGCGGCAACCTTCCCGGTGACCGGCTTCCCTTGAAAAGCGGTGAGGCCAGCCTGAAGCAGCATGGCTTTGCGCGCGGCTTGCCCTGGCAGCTGGAGCTCCTCGACGACCAGAGCGGCGTGCGCTTGTGGTTGACGGACACGGACGAGACCCTTGCGCACTATCCGTTCCGCTTTCGCCTGGAGATGGCGGTGCGTCCTGTGAGTGATGCGTTGGAGATCACCACTTTGGGGATGCACGTATTCCCAGTGGGCATACGGCGTCGACAGTTGACGAAGGGTCATGGCCATCAAACCCGGAGCTTCTTCAGTGTGACCACAGCTCAGCCATCCGCGCAGCCATCGATCGCAAGGGAACCAAGCCAATCGAGCAGGGCCTTGTTCACCTGATCGGGAACCTCGTCATGGGGGCAATGCCCGGCTTCTAACACCACTTCGTGGGTGTTCTCCGGGGCATGGCGTTGAAAACTGGCGCGACGTCCAGCGGCGTTGATCCAGGGATCGCGAATCCCCCAGAGCAGGAACAGGGGGGATTGCAACTGATCAAACAATTCATCCAGGGGTTGGCCGCTGGGAATGTCGAACACGGTGCGAAACACGCCAAAGGCACCCGGATCAAGCGACGGAAGGCGAATCGATTCCACCAGGGCGTCATCCACGTTGGTGCGATCGATATACACCTGATTGAGGGTGCGTCGAATCGTGGCCGGCCGGCGCAAATTCTCAAACAACACCCTTTGCAGCACGGGGCTTTTGAGCAAAGCCGAAGCAATCGTGCGACGGGCGATGGCGCCCCAGCCACTCGGCGTTGAGCGCTGTTCATCACTGAAAGGCCCTGCCGCATTCAGGAGCACCACACCCGCTGACTGGTCCTTTAAAGCAGCACTAGCCGCTAGGGCAGCAAACCCCCCGAGCGAATTTCCAGCGATCACGGTGGGGCGACCGATCCGCTGCTGGACATAGGCCACCAATTGGTCGCGCCACAGGGCACCGCCGTAGGTGAGCCCCGCTGGTTTGGCACTACGACCGAAGCCAAGAAGATCCAGGGCGTGCACTTCGTACTGGCTTGCCAGCACTGGAATGTTGTAGCGCCAGTGGTCGGTAGAAGCCCCAAAGCCATGGACCAGCAACACAGCGGGCCGCTCTTGGGCCTGGGCCGCGGCCTCAGGCTGTTCAGGCCTCTGACAAAGACCATGCACCGCATGGTTCTCAAACTGCCACCAGGGCTCACTCACCACGCTTGTTCCATCGGGCAGCGATGCTAGGCATCCAGTTCATTCCTCCGCAGCGCCGGGCACTTGCCAACGATGGACACATACGAGATGGGGCCCCTGCTGCAAAGCAGCACCCTGAGCGGAGGCCTGTTCTGGGCGCTCGCCCTCTACCTGCCGCTCAGTGGTCCCCTTCAACGGCTGGAGGCCAGTTTGGAAGACGGGCCCCTGAGTGGGGCCTGGCGTCAGGCCGCTTTGGTGATCAGCAGTCTGTTGCTCGCCCTTGTGGTGGGTGTGATCACCCAACTGATCCTGGCCTGGGCCCTCGGACCAGGCTGGGCCTCCAGCCTGGCCTTCATCACCATTGGCTGGAGTTTGTTTCTGGTGGTTGCCCGCGGGCAAGGGGACTAGATCAAACCAACCGGATCAGCCGCAACCTCGCTATCGACCTTGTCATCGTCATCAGGCTTGTCGCCACCAATTACCAATCTGAGCAGCACCGGTGCCAGGAAGGTGGTGCCGATGACCATTAAGAGAATGGCCGCCTCGAGCGATGGCGATAGAAGCTTGGCGCTGGTGCCAAGGCCCAAGAAAATCAAACCCACTTCTCCGCGGGGCATCATTCCAAGCCCAACCACAAGGCGACGGGTGGGTTGCTTGCTCACAAAGGCCCAACCAGCGGCAATCTTGCCGATCACGGCAACCACAAACAGGAAGGCGGCGATGATCAGAGCGGTGCGGCTCCCAGGATCCGAAGGATTGATCACGGACAGATCCATGCCGGCGCCCACGAGCACAAAGAAGATCGTGGCGAACAAGGTCACGATCGGCAGAACCGCCTGTTGCATGGCGTGATTGTGCTTTGAGCCGCTGAGGATCAGACCAGCCGCGAAGGCGCCAAGGGCAGCCTCCAAGCCAATCGCGGTGGCGGTAAAGCAGCTCAGCGCAAGGATGACGAAGGACGCCACCAGCACCTCACCCGGTGCCTTGAGCTTGTCGATCAACCAATCGAAGGCAGGCGCTGCCGTGCGGCTCAAACCAATCGCCGCCACAACAAACACAGCGGCAGCAGCCACCAGCTTGACGATCGGACCAATTTCCAGGCTGCCGCCGGACGCCAAGGCCACCACAACAGCCAAGATCACAATGCCGAGGATGTCATCAAGAACGGCCGCACCAATCACGATCTGTCCCTCGCGCGTTTTCAAATATCCGAGTTCTCCGAACACACTGGCGGTAATGCCAATGCTGGTGGCGGTCATCGACGCACCGGCAAAAATCGCTGGAATGGCGTCCACGTGGAAAATGGCCATCAGGCCCCAGGTCCCCAGGGCAAATGGCAACACCACCCCCGCAACAGCCACGGTGAAGGCCTGGGTGCCCACGGCGATCAACTCATCGAGCTCACTCTCCAAACCGGTGAGGAACAGGAGAGCAAACAATCCCAGTTGGGCTACTGCCTCCAGGGCCGGGAAACTCTCGTTGTAGAGATCCGTCACCGATTCAGGAGGCACATTGCCTAAGGAACTGAGCAGGGTGATCAAGCCATTGCTCAACTCCACCTGGGTTTCGGGCGGCACCAAGAGGTGGAGACCAGACGCTCCAATCAACACACCGGCCAGCAGCTCTCCCAAAATCGTGGGGAGCTGAAGGCGAACCAGAACTTCGGCCAGCGCCCTCGCCGCCACAAAGATCAGCATGAATCGGCCAACCCCAATGAGGGTTTCCGCCATCTCGAAATCGTGCGCAGACAGTTCAGCCAAAAGCGGCGTGAGAAGGGGCGGCATCGCAGCGGCGAGCATCGGAATCGGCATGTTTTCTCAGCGGGACCATAAAGGCAAACGGGATCCCTGACCGTGCATTGCGACGACCTGCTAGCTGATGGCCACAAAAGGAGAGGCCGCACAAGCAAGCTTTTGGCCGACGGTTGAACCAGAAGCCTCGGTCACAGTTCGGCCACCGTTTCAAGCTTTATCGGTCCAATACCAGCACACTTAACGCAATACAAAAAGCAATCGGCATATTCCCCCCTCCATGAGCAGCTCCGAACCCCTCGATCTTCGCCTTCCAACTCCTGGTTGTTACGCCGACCCAGAACGGGCCGGATTGGATGGTGATGCCGTGTT
>NZ_JAKUHK010000102.1:0-6574 GCF_023630655.1 Synechococcus sp. MU1655
CCAAATCAGGATCCTTGACGCCGAACTGTTATCGATGCGCCATCGAGGGGTGGGCTTGAGCGGAGCTGATCAAGAAGCTTTTAACGAGGCCAGCGAACAACTCGCCTCGCTCTCCACCCAATTCAGCAATCACGTGCTCGACGCCACCCAGGGTTGGACCCTTCTGGTTGAGGACGCAGACCAACTCCAAGGCGTACCTGAACGGGCCATGCAGGCTTTGGCTGCTGCAGCAAAGGAAGCTGGTGATAAACATCGCGATGGACAGGAACCCACAGCCTTGGAAGGGCCTTGGCGACTAGGTCTCGACATGCCTCGATACCTACCCGTTCTGACCCATGCCGACAACCGCAACCTGAGAGAAACCGTCTACAGAGCCCAGGTGAGTCGGGCGAGCTCAGGAGAACTCGACAACACTCCTCTCATCGAAGAAATCCTCGACCTTCGGACCCATCAGGCTTCCCGCCTTGGCTACCAAAACTGGGCGGAACGAAGCCTGGCTTCAAAAATGGCTGACAACGTCGAAGCAGTTGAAAGGCTTCTCGAAGAACTTCGCGTTGCAGCCCTGCCTATCGCAGAACAAGAGATCGACGAGCTCAGGGACTGTGCCCGTCGTCATGGTGGGAAAGAAGCGGATGATTTCAGCCCCTGGGATGTGAGCTACTGGGCCGAGAAACTTCGTCAACAACGGTTCAACCTCAATCAAGAGGCTTTACGTCCATGGTTTCCACTTCCACAAGTGCTCGATGGCCTTTTCCATCTCTGCGAACGTTTGTTTTCCATCAAGATTGAAGCTGCTGATGGCGAAGCACCGATCTGGCATCCGGATGTGCGCTTTTTCAGAGTCAACGATCAGGGAGGCCATCCACTCGCAGCGTTTTATCTCGATCCCTTCAGCAGGCCCGCCAGCAAGCGAGGTGGAGCATGGATGGATGAATGCCTAAACCGGTCTCGCAATTCGGAGGGTGTGCTCACCAACCCTGTGGCATACCTGATTTGCAATCAGACCCCACCCTCCGGTGACATCCCAAGCTTGATGAGTTTTGAAGAGGTTGAGACCCTGTTCCATGAGTTCGGCCATGGGCTTCAACACATGCTCACCACGGTGGAACATCCCCAAGCAGCTGGGATTAACAACGTGGAATGGGACGCGGTGGAGCTTCCCAGTCAGTTCATGGAGAACTGGTGCCTTGATCGCCAGACCTTGATGGGAATGGCCCGTCATTGGAAAACAGGGGAGCCCTTGCCTGAAGAGGACTACAACAAACTGCGCAACAGCCGCACCTTCATGCAGGGATGCGGAACGCTACGCCAGGTTCATTTCGCTTTAACCGATTTACGTCTTCACAGCACATGGACTCCTGAGCTGGGTCAATCCCCTGATGCGTTCAGACGCAAGATCGCAGACAGCACGACCGTATTGCCCCCGATCCCTGAAGACCGATTCCTTTGCGCCTTCGGCCATATTTTTGCTGGTGGTTACTCCGCTGGTTATTACTCGTACAAGTGGGCAGAGGTCTTAAGCGCCGATGCTTTTGCCGCTTTCGAGGAGGTTGGCCTCGATCAGGAAAAGGACGTACAAGCCACCGGACAACGCTTCCGCAACACGGTTCTCAGCCTGGGAGGAAGTCAGCGACCAGCTGATGTCTACAAATCCTTCCGGGGTCGAGCAGCCAGCACTGACGCATTAATTCGCCACTCCGGACTGACAGCAGCCAATCGTTGAACTTGCAGACATGCACCATGACCTGCTTGCACTGAGTTCCAACTGGAACCTGTCTCAAACCAATCGATCAACGCGTGTTCCGCTGGTCTCGCTGGAGGAAGCCCTTGAGCGCAGCAGTTTGAAGAAAGGGATTAGCCGTCGAGATTTTCTTGCAGCGCTCCTGACAGACGTTCAACATCAACGCCTTCTTCCTCTGTTGGCGATGCTTCCTCGCCGCTGGCGGCAGGAGCCAGCATCACTGCCGGAACACTTGAGAGGTCTGGGGATCTTGCTTGGAGAGGGACTGATGAGTCCCCTCCTCCTGGCTGCATTCGCTGATGACTTGCAGCACTTACTCCCTCAGCGAACCAACTCAAGACGCTCAGCTTTAGATCTTTGGTGCCAGCGCAACTACAACGATCCCGGCGGCCAGCAATGGCCCCTGCCTGAGGGACTGGATACCTGGAAGTCACAAGCGACGGCATCCCTCTATCCACAGAACCAACACAGTGCGCCGAACTCTCGAACAGGGCTAGCGGGACTGTCATCACTCGGTGGGGAGATTGCTTGGAGCAATCACGGACTCTCCTATCTCCAATCCGCAGAGGCCAGACATCGGAATCAACAGATGGCTCAAGTGTTCAACGTTCTTGGAAGCAATCTTCTGGGTGGACAGAGCCTCAACCTCGACACCTATCGCTTCGAAGGTCAGTCCTGCGGAAAGGATCTAATCCAGTGCCTTCAATCCAAAGGATGGACGTGTCAAGCGAGAGTGCGGACCAGTGTGGCCAGCTTCGGACTTGGAGCCAGTACACCCAGTTCTGATAGCAATCAATGGGCGCAAATCCCCCTTGCGGTCCCTTACCGAACCGGCTTGCAAGAGACGAATCAAAAAGAAATCAACGCGTTACTACCCCACGCCTGCTTAGAGCTGGAATTACAACCGCCAGAGGATGAAACCGTTCTGCTGCAGTACTACCAAGGCACCGAGGGCCTGAATGGCTGGGCCGCGATGAATGACTTGGATCGACCGTGGCAAAACGGACGTTCCAACGGCAGCGTCCAATACTCGCCAACGGTCTTTCGCGATCAACAACTGTCCGATGCGATTGAACTCTGCGAATTAATGGGCGCCATTCACAACAGCGAGGCGAGCATGGAAAACCTCCATCTCGGTGGCTATGGAGCGATCGGTTTCTGCATCGACTCCACCGCGCTCTTGGAATATGCACTGACAGGTCAGACCAACCTGTTTCCACTCACACTCGGAGGCTTATGGCGAGAACGGCTCAGCGCCAAGCTGGATCATTTACTTGAAGAAAGCATGCGTCCCAATGAGGACGCCGTTGATCGCTATAAGGGAGCACTTGAAAACATGCCTCAAGATCTTTATCACACTTCAGTGACCCGAAACGATGCGAAGAGACGCCTTTTAGCCAGTCAACCGAGTTATTCACCTTTTTTACTTATCCAAGATCTCAACCGGCAGTAGAGCTGACCAAACTGCGTTCCAGTTCACTACAAATTGCAGCAACAACCTTTTCACGGAAGGCCACACTAAAAGGTCCGGAAGAACCGTTATGACTCATACGATCAATGAGATAACGATGCAAGCAATGCGATCGCTGCCAACGGTTCCAGTTTGTCAAAGGCAATAAGCTCAATCGACCTGGATAAGCGAGTCGGCCAAACGCAGCCACAGGATCTTTACTGCCGACCACCATCGCAACATCCTGAATACTTTCAAGAGCCGCATTCCCACTAAAAACCCCACAGATCGAAATCACTTGAACAGGACTACAGCAAAGCTTTTGCAACATTTCAGCAGTACCAATCGCCATTTCAGCACCACCGCTATAGCCAACTAAAACCACACGAGATGCGTGCGAAGGATGAAAATTTAACTGCTCTAATCGTCGGGCTATTTTCAAAGCTAATTCATAATTCATCACAGGTCCATAACGTCGATCAGACGAGATACCGACCTTAATGACATTATTTGCCTGAATACAAAATGCACAAACAAATTGAACAAACCCATTAGGATGATGTTCTTGAAGAGCAAACAACCACTGCCAAAACCATCGGGAGTAAGAAGCAGCACGGAGTCCAACATCCGTGATGGTATAAGCCTCAATTCCTTTTACCAATAGGGAATCCTTGGCAATTTCAGACTCCAAACAATTCAGAAACTCTTGAACTCTTGGCGGATGACTCTCTTCACTTTGGTGAATGCCATCGAGATACACCAAAAAATGGCGATGCTCTGACCGCTTCTCCTCATTCCCAACAAACAAACCGCTGGCATCTGGGAAGCTTTGCATCCACCCTTCCCAAAACACAAAGTCAACCATCACCGAATACACACCCACTAAGGCCAGCACAACAACAATCGCTCCTCCAGACACACCAAGAAGCTCTAAGAGAGATCCGGATTGCAGAAGAGAATCCGCATCGCGCCGCACCACCCCGACGCCAATCAGCATCAGGATTCCCACCAAGACCAACACACCAATCAAGACACGCGCGCCTAGGCGAATGCTGTGCCGATGACCATGAACGACGGCGTTGCTTCTAGTCATCGCTGGATTTGAAGTGCAACTTCTTTAGCCAAAGTGTCATAACTCGATCGCCATCGCTGAGAAAACAAAGCCCCTACAAGCAGCAGAGCAATCACAAAGCCAGGCAGGCAAACAAATAGGGCATGAAGGAAAGGAATCCCATACATCGCATTCACTAATATGATCATATTGAGATGCATCCATGCCAGAAGCGTGACGGCAATAAGATCACTCACATAAGGAGCGGCAACCAGGACATAAAAGAGTCCTGGCCAGAGTGCTACTGCCATCCGATTACCAAAAACAATGGGCTGCAAGGGAACCCCTTCCATCAAGGCCAGCATCAGACAATGACTAATCAGGCAAAGCAGAAGAGCCAGACTAAGAACCAGAGCATCGACGACCATATGGAGAAAGATTTGCCTAGGAGTGAGTCGATTAGCAAGCAGAGAAAACAGATGAGACGCAGACATTGAAAAACCGACAGCCACAAGAAGGCCCACACCAGTATCAAGGGCCAGAAGAATCTGACCCATCGCAACAAGCTGCTCTGTAAGTTGCTGAATCATCAGCTCACGAACGCTGAACTTGAGGACGATTTACAATCCATAGCACCATGATAGAAAGAACGGCGCAGTAGAAGCACCAAACAGAATTAAATGTTGCGCTGTAAGTAATCCACGTAAGGAAGATCGAGACAAAGATCAACACACCAAACAACTTCACAGCCCGATCACTTACAGCGACCAGCGGCAGAACAATAAAGCCCCAGTAAACAAGTTCTCCAACCGGCTCAGTATTGACGAAATTATGAAAGATGCTTTGGAGATTCGAGACGTCATACATCAATCGACCGTTACTGAATACGGAAGGCTGAAGAGCTGGAGGATTAAGCAATAAAGGAACATAGAAAAAGATTCCTAAAACCGTTGCAACAATTGCCACCCATTTCAAACGTCTTTGCAAACCAATTGAATCTGTTGTTCGACTAATAGACCAGGCACTCCAGGGAATCCAAATCATCCAAAAACAATAAGCAAAAAACAGGAATCCAAGCCCGGCGATTGATGTCAAAGGCTCAATCTTTCCACCCACGATTCCAGTCCACTCCAACCCCTCTACAAATTGCTGAACACCAAAAAAGAAAGGCACGAGTGCTAAAGGTTTGTATCCAGGCTGTTCAGCCTTAGAAGCGAGGTGATGGGAATACAGCCCTAATGGCATGAGAACCGCAGACGCAGTGAAACTCGCAGAAGCCGAGAAGCACATGAGCTCTAATCAAAATCATCGAACGACCAAGCTTGGCCACGCACGCCAGCGTTGTCAGTTAATCAATAAGAAGTGATTCGATCAACAGATCAAGCGATTTGGGATGTGACATCAATTGCTGATGCGTCCAAACAGGTACTGCAGTGCTCGTCCCGATTGGGAGCACGGCTTGCCACCCAGGGCAGACCATTAGATCCCAACGGCAGAAAAAGCTGATGCACTCCACAGACTGCAAGTCGGAGTAATCGCCGTTCAAAGAGCGCAGCAGGGGACTACCCCGCTTCATGTCTGCCAAACCAGCGAACAACCAGGCAGGAATGCACTGTGCTGTGAGCGTTCCCTGTTGGGGGCTGCCAACACTAATAAACCGATGCGTTCGCTTGGCGCCCCCGAACTCTTGGAGCCAAGTCCGACCAATCACCCCGCCCATTGAAAACCCAAGCAAGTCAATCGTTGTCTCCACTCCCCAACGTTCTTGAATCAGGCCATCCAGCTGCTGAGCGAGCTTACGTAGAGGAATCGCACCGAATCGATGAGGCAAATGGGGGGAAAAGACCGAAGAATGTTGTCCTTCAAGACGACGTTCCAAGCGAGAGAACAACCGAGGCGTATCGAGAAGACCGTGCACCAAAACGATGGGACGGGTGGCAGCTTCAGATTGCATAAAAGCCCTGCTGAACAGACCAGTTACGCCGCCGCTCAATGGCAACCGACCCCGTAAAACCTGCAATAGGAGGGTGGCACTTCTGCAAGACCAGATGCATTGGCAAAGGACCGTAGAGACGTTCCAGCACCTCAAAAATCTCCTCACTGAAACATTCAATGGTGAGGCAACACAGCTCGCTCACCAACGCCTGAAGAGCCCCCACCGCCAGGCTGTAATCAGCGGTTGCGCTGAGATCGTCGGACTTGGCCGATGCACTCAGATCTAACCCCAGAGTGATATCGAGTTGGAACCATTGACCATCCCGTCGTTCATGGTCCAGAACGCCGACATGAGCCCAGAGACGCAGGTCATGGATATGAATCAAATCCAAAGGAG
>NZ_JAKUHK010000103.1:0-6522 GCF_023630655.1 Synechococcus sp. MU1655
GCAATGGTGGCTCATATGCACGCCTTGATGAATGAGGCTGTTGCCCTCGGGGGAGGGGAGATTCAACCCTTAACCGATCTGGTCATGATGCCGCTGATCGAACCCATAGTCGGCAACATGGAAGCCATGAAAGCAGGCGCTCCTCCACCTGGTTATTACGTGCATGAGCTCGGGGGAGCTCCGATGGGCAATGATGAAAATCACAGTGTTGTGGATGCCTGGAATCGCCTCTGGCGCTGTCCGAACGTCTTAGTGGTTGATGGCTCGTGTTGGACCACTTCAGCGTGGCAAAGCCCAACATTGACGATGATGGCCATTACGAGAAGAGCTTGCCAGCAGGCGCTCAGACCTGAGAACGCATGAAAAGATCGTCGAGATAGCGTTCTGTGACTGCACGATCAGTACAACCGTTTTGAACTAAAAATTGAGCAATTGCAGAACTAAGTAGACGATATTGATCCCAACAGGGATTTAACCCAATGAAATCTTTCATTCCGCGATAAAGCACTTCGGGGATTTCTGCTTCCATGCTCACCAATGAAAGTCCTACGTCACTGAGTGATTCAGCCAAAGAGGTATCGCAGTGCTCAAGGTGATATCGATCCATGGAGTGGGGGAAATCCTCAGCGGTGAACTCCACCTAGGAAGACACACGATGTGGGTAACCGTCAAAGTCGAAGCAATCAAGTGGTCTCATGAGAGGCACTTCTGAGAATCGTTCCAGCCCAATGGTTTTCGACAATCATGGAGCAGTTTTTCAAACCGCAAACCGCCTTCCAAGTTCGTGTCAAGTTCAATTGAATCAAAATTGGAAAACCCACAGGCCCTCAGCAACGAGCCCCGTTCAAGTCCAAAAGCCGGTGGAAAACGAAGCAATATCTGTGGAAAAAAGAGGAATAATAAGCTCAAAACTTGATTGATTAGCCTCGCTTATATTCACAAGTCTCATTGGACTTGCCTGAGACGAACTCGTCAAAAAGAGGGTGATCTGAGCAGATCTTCATGGTTCAGAGGCGTCCGTCTTTGAATCCGCAAGGCGACCACGAAGGGTGGTGGGACCTAAGGGATGCTCTGCATGGGGGTAGGGGTGATGCCCATGGTCATGGGAGTGGTCATGGTCATGGGAGTGGTCTCCATGCGTATGAGAGTGATGCCCACCCCCCAGCGGAATCGGAACACCATCGGGCTGACAAGCACCGGTGCACTCGAGCTCACACAGATCGCAGCCATCGGTCAATCCCTCCACATGGTGATGGTGGCTGGCCTGCGCTAGGCCCACCTCAGTCTCAAAACCCAGCACTTGTGCTCTGTACTTACAGAGCGAGCAATTCATCGCTGTCTCACCACCAAGAACCTCATCGACCCGCTCTACAAACGTGTCTTGCACCCTTGCGTGGTCTCCGAGATAGGAGGCATGCACAAATTCCACCTCGGGGTGATCGTTAGCGACGCGTTCACTGTGCTGGCGGATCCTGGTCACAAGAACACCAGAAAACAGGAAATAGGGAAACACGATGATGCGCTTAAAACCAAGGCGCACCACATGTCGCAGCCCTGGTTCCACCAACGGGAACGTCACTCCGGAGTACAAGGTTTCGCCCCAGCCAAAGCCAAACCCTTCCACCAACATCCGCGCGACCTTGGCGACGTTGGAATTGGCATCGGGGTCCGATGACCCTCGTCCTACAACCACCAATATGGTGTCGGACAAAGGAACGTCTGGATTGGCATCCAACGCCTCTTGGATCCGAGCTCCTGCGGCTGCAATCATCAATCGATCAACACCTAGTTCTCTTCCGTACTCGATCTCCAATCCCGTTTCAGCGCTATAGGTGTTCAGCACAGAAGGGATGTCATTTTTGGCGTGGCCTGCTGCAAACAACATGGCCGGAATCGCCAAGACCCGCTCCACCCCTTGCTCTCTTAAGCGATCCAAACCATCCCTAAGGATTGGATTGGCGAATTCCAAAAACCCGTGTTCAACAGAAATAGGACTCATGCGCCTGCGCAGGCCGATCGCAAGACGTTCAAATTCCTCAACCGCTAAGCGATTCCTGCTCCCATGACCACAAATCAAAACGCCGTAGGGCGATGGTTGCGACGCAATCGGCTCTGAACTCACGCGGTTCGTTCCACTCCCACGACACTATCCTCGGCGTTGTTGAATCGCGCTTGATGGTCTTGCCACGACCAAGGGCTTGCAGGGGATCCACAACGTGACAAAGCATGCTGCGCTTTGGAATCCATTGGCGGAGGATTCACATCCAACTGGTTGGATCATGTCTGATGCAATCACCCTGTCCAACCTGATACGCCAAGGAATCCAGCCAACCCCCTTGTTGGTCTGCGCAGGGGGCACCAGCAGTCGCTGTGCTGCTGATGGGCTCTGGACACTCGACTTAAGAGCGGGCCATCGCCAGCTGATCATCAGCGAAGAAACAGATGAGGTGGAGATTGGCACCGGGCTCAACATGGCTGAGGTTTTAGAAGGTCTTCAAACCCGTGGACGCTCCATCCCGGTTGGCTTATCAACCATTCCAGGGTGCGGCTTTGTTTTAACGGGGGGCATCGGTCCCCTAACCCGATCCCAAGGCCTTGCCATGGATCACATCGTGGGACTGCGAGGTGTCTGGGGAAACGGAAACACCTTCGACCTTTCAGCCCCGACCAACCGAGCAAGCGTTGAAACGGAGAGTGACAACGAAGTGCATCAGCAGTGGAGAGGACTGCTCGGTGCCGCTCCGTTCCTGGCGGTTGTCACTGCGATTCGACTACGCACTCAGGAGATCACACCATTAGTGATTTGGCGAAGCGTAGGCAGCATTCAGCAACTCGCCGTCGCCATCGAGGAGGCAGAGCAATGGCACCACAGTGGAAGCTTGCAATGGGCCTGGAACGAAAACATTGAGCTATTCATCACTTGCTGCGCTGACGATTCTGCCGCGATGCAAGCGGTGGAGTCGCTGAAAACGCGTCTCGGCTACTGCGCTGAATCCAGCATGACGATCGTTGCCGGGCAACATGCTCAGCCCCCATTTGGAACGTTGGCAAGGTCGACTACTGCACAAGGACACCTCCATCACGAAGTGATCAGCAGGCTCGGGCCTGCCTGGAGTCAGCGATTGCCATCACTCATCGCAGACCTCAATGAACTCATGCGCCACCGTCCCCATCTCGGATGCCAAATCAATGCTCAACAACTTGGTGGAGTGAGTGCTCAGATTCCCGTTTCACGCACATCTTTCATCCATCGCGATGCCATCTGGAAACCATGGATCAGCGCAGCCTGGACTGCTGGTGATGCAAAGGGGCGAGAACGTGCACTCGAATGGTTGATGCGCACCAACAACCTGCTCTCCGACTATTGCCCTGGCGTTCACCTCGCTCAGATCCATCCACATCTGTCTTGCCACCAAAAAGAACTCAATGACGCCTTTCAAGACTGGCTTCCAGGCCTCACTCAATTGAAGTCCCACCAGGACCCCCTTGGATTACTTCCACCGCTCACCATTACATAATCAATAAATTGCAGCTCTTAGTCAATCATTTGAGTCATCAATAAAGTAGTCATTAATTGTCAATGTGTAAGTGAGAAGCAAGGCTTACCCCCCCTGATGAACACAGTCTCTACCGAATCAATGGATGAGGTGATGACCATCATCAAAAGTGCTGTGATCTTGCTTACATGGATCCAAAACCGAAACCGCTGCAGCGCCGGAGATTAAATGCAAGTACTTCTGACTGAACAAGAGGTAGATCCCTGATGAGCACATTTATGCCAGCCGCTAGCCTAGCTTTGTAGCCATCAACGACATGAGCACAGAGTGCCTCAGGTCGCTCCTGAAATGGCAACACTATGGAAATGGACTTAGAAAACAAGGACGAAATGCTTATCTATAACGAACAGGAGAACAGATGTCTCAAGTCAAGACTGACGAGCTTTGGGGGGAAGCCACAGAGAGAATGCTGCTGATGCGCCATGTGCATCAGCATGGCTTCCAAGCTGATGGCTGTACATGGCAAGTGGCAAAACAGCAGGGGTCAAGAGCCATCAGAGGAATGGGATCTAAGAGGTTTGCTGAGGCCGTTCAGGAGCTTGTTTCTCTCGGTTATGGAGTCGTGAAGATTGAAAAACCGCTCACGTATCGGTCTCTTAAGAAGATGACAAACGTCTGAAACAGGAGGAGTGGTAATAGCTGAAAATCTTCTGACAGCATTGCCCTCAACCAAGAACAGATGGACCTCGTCTGAGTAACAATGAATAAGCGGCTGCGTGATGCCTAGGGCAAATAGATGCTATACAGCCCAGAAGAAGCTGACAGGAGTATGAACGAAAGCAGCTCCATAACCCTGCTTCAACTTATCCAGGAGGTTGCCTACTGCGATGGCTCAATGTCGCAGGAAGAAGAGGATTTGATCATGTCACTTATTGATAGCTATGGTCTTCAAGAAGATCGTAATGCCTTGAAAAACAGGCTGGTTGAAGGTTATTCGTCACTGTCAACTAATACGAGTGTGGCAAGAGGAAGCGCCAACAGAGTTGAGCGGAGCGAGCTTTTAAACCGCTTGAGCGCGCTTAAGTCAAATGAAGAACGTGATCTTGCAGTCAAACTTGCGTATCTCACCGCCATGGTTTCACGAGAACGTGATGATTTAACAGACATGAATGCCAAGGAGCTCGATCTTTTTCAAACAATCACTGATGCAGTTCAGTGCCCAGCGGAACGCGTTCGAGCTATTCAGTGGGCAGCTGATGAAGAACTTCAAGAATGGAGCATGCCGTCATTGAGGCAAGTGCTCTTGAGGTGGCTGGGCTGAAAGTATTGCAATGGGCTGAAGAGGGTGCCCTTGTCTTCCATCTCTCCTCGTCTGCATCCTCTATTGCGGCGTCATCCGTTTCTGCCCGCAAAAGCTCTTTCGTCTCAGCCACGCGATCAGGCAAAAACTCCCAGTAGTGATGGCGACTCATTGATCACTGATTCGCGCTTCAAGCCCCCTGGGGAAGCCAACGCGACGCTCAGAGTGCGAAGCAGACATTTGGGTCGAAACCTAGGCATCAGCAACTGGTGCGTTCCCATGGCCTCAGAGCCATGTCTGGCATGACCCAGGCAGAGCCGCGGTAACCTTCGGCGCCTGCATGTCCTCTGACCAGGATATTCAGCATTAACGCGTTCCTTGACAAGAAAGTGGCACAGACGCCCATGGCTTCCTCTCCCGCAATGGGACTTCAGAACTGGTTCAGCAATCCGAGACGTGATGTTCTCTCAGGCCTAGTGGTGGCCTTTGCGATGATTCCAGAAGCGATCGCATTCTCTGGGATTGCAGGCGTGGATCCCAGGGTTGGACTGTTTGGGGCCTTTTGTCTCTCCATAACGATTGCCTTCGTCGGTGGACGAACAGCGATGATCACCTCCGCCACAGGATCAACAGCCCTGTTGATGACTGGTTTGGTGGCGACAGGGAATGCAAGAGGAGAAGGACTAGGGCTGGCCTACTTGATGGCGGCAGGCATTCTCACCGGTGTCTTCCAAATTCTCTGGGGTTACTTACGTCTGGCCTATCAGATGAGATTCGTGCCTCTGGGCGTCTTAAGCGGGTTTGTGAATGCTCTTGCTTTATTGATCTTTCAGGCTCAACTTCCTCAATTGGGGATCAATCTTCACTTTGGGGAAGCTGGAAATGACCATGCCATGCACGCCCTAAGCGGAAGTCAAATCCCCGTTGTGTGGGCACTCGTCTTGCTTGGACTTCTCATCATTTATGGCCTACCACGCATTACACGCGTTCTTCCTTCCCAGCTGGTAGCAATCATTGTGATTACAGCTATCAGTATGGGGCTAAAGCTAGACATTCCTAAGGTTATGGACCTTGGAGAGCTTCCTAATGGTCTACCTTTTTTCAATCTTCCCTTTGGCGATGTCAGCAATCAAAGAGTTCCCTTTAGTTTAGAAACGTTTGGGATTGTCTTACCAACAGCGTTATCGATCTCACTGGTTGGCTTGATGGAGACATTCCTCACTCAAGACATTCTTGACGAGAAAACTGATTCCAATTCAAATAAAAATACTGAAGCAAAGGGCCAGGGAATTGCAAACATCGTGTCCTCGCTTTTTGGAGGGATGGCTGGCTGCGCGTTAGTGGGCCAATCAGTTATGAACATCGATAACGGTGGGCGCACCCGCCTCTCCACCCTGTCGTCTGGGATCAGCCTTTTGGCAATGATTTTACTGGCTAGTACTTGGCTTAAGCAGATCCCCATGGCAGCTCTGGTCGCTGTCATGATTGGGATTGCGGTGAGTACCGCTGACATGGCTGGCTTGCGGAATATCCGAAATATCCCTAAAAGTGATACTGCCGTGATGGTGATGACTTTTGGAGTCACCATGCTCACGACTCCCCACAATCTTGCACTTGGCGTCCTTGCCGGCGTTGCCCTTGCAGGTATTTTATTCAGTCGCAAAGTCGCAAAAGTCATTCGCGTTGAAGCGATTAAAATCAACAACGATGAATGTCGCTATGTCG
>NZ_JAKUHK010000104.1:0-6518 GCF_023630655.1 Synechococcus sp. MU1655
CCTTTAGAAAACGAGACGTTGCAGATCCGCCTGCACTCCGAAGGGCCTGAGTTGCTCCCTCAGCAGCAATCCCTTGCAGGAGGAGAGCAGTGGCTGGTGACTCGTCGTCGGGTGTCGACAGTGCAGGGTGATTGGCAGTGGTTGGAGCTGCGTCAAAACATCACCGATTCCCTAGCCCAGGAGCGTTTCAGCCAGCTTTTGTTGCTCGCGGTGGCTGGTGGGTCAATCTTGTTGACCTTTGTTTTGTTGCGTCTTGTGCTTCGGCGTGGACTGCTGTTGCCGCTTCAAGAGCTTGATCATCAGTTGCAGACTCTCGATACCGAAAATCTTGGCGATCACCTCCTTGATCCGGATCATCAGCCGCACGAGTTGCGTCCAATTGTTTTGGCTTTCAATCACCTGCAGCAACGCCTGGCTGTCGCCTGGAAGCGTGAGAGCAGCTTTGTTGATGGAGTGGCCCATGCCCTGCGTACGCCCATCACCTTGATGTCGGGCCATGCACAACGTCTTCAGCGGCATCCGCTCCCCCTTGAGTTGCAACGATCTATCTCGGTGATGGCCTCAGAAGCCAAGCGGATGGGGTTGATGATCACGATGTTGCGTGACTTATCCCGCGCCAATGCGGGGCGTTTGGACTTGCAACTGGAGCCCCTTGATGTCGATCAACAGTTGCTGATTGCCTATGAACGTCTTGGCATGGTTGCTGATGGTCGTTTGCTGTTGCCATCACCGGCCTCTGAATTACCTTCAACCTTGATCGCTGATCATCGCCGGCTTCAAGAGTGCCTTGATGCCTTGGTTAGAAATGCGTTGCTCGACAGCGAAGGCCCGGTGAGTTTGGAGGCCTCGATTGAGGAGGATTGGATCGTGCTGCATGTGCTTGATTCTGGAAATGGAATGTCCTCATCAGAGCGCTCTTTAGAGTTGCAGCGGTTCAGGAGTGGAACCAGCTCGTCTCGCCTTCGTGGCTCTGGAATTGGCTTATCGCTTGTGGATGCCCTGCTCAAAGCGATGGATGGCAACTTGCAGATTGCTGATGCACCCGACGGTGGCGCTGATTGTCAGATTCGCTTCAGGCGCTCATTGTCTCCACCCTCGCCATGAATCCAACCCCGCGAATGGTGTGCAGAAGTTGGGGATGATTTGGCTTCTCGATTTTGCGGCGCAGGTAGCCCATATAGACATCCAGGGTGTTGGGATCACCCACGAATGGCGCCCCCCAGACTCCTTCCAAAATGTTTTGGCGGTGCAGCACCTCCCCAGGGTGCTCAATCAAGTAGCAGAGGAGATCAAATTCCCGTTGCGTTAGCGAGAGCTTGTGTTCGCCTCGATGCACCGCTCGTTGTAGGAGGTTGATGCGCCAGTCGCCAAGCTCCAGCTGTTCCTTTTGTTTTTCGGAAGCGGCGAATGTGCCCCGTCTGAGCCTTGCTCGAACCCGTGCATGCAGTTCCCTGAGTTCAAAGGGTTTGCTGAGGTAGTCGTCCGCTCCGTAGTCGAGGGCTTGCACGCGTGCGTCGAGATCATCGTGGGCCGTGAGCATCAGCACCGGTGTGGTGTTGCCAGTGCTGCGCAGGCGCTGGCAAATCTCCAGGCCGTCGAAATCGGGCAGGCTCCAATCCAAAACCACAAGATCAAAGCGTTGCTGTCGCAGCAGTGTTAGGGCTTTGCTACCAGTCTTGCTGCAGGTACACCTCACCTTGTCGCTTGTGAACTCTTGATAGAGAAAGCGAAGCAGCTCTGGATCGTCATCAACGAGCAGCACTTGAGATTTGGGTTGTTGACCTTCGTGATCCCTCATGCTCACAGTCTGACCGCTTTGGTTTTCTTTCCTCTTTCACTTTTACATTGATTTAGATCTGAGAGACCCCCTCTTTGGGGGATTGTCTTGACTCTTGCTGTCCCTCTGATGGGGGATGGCACGGATGTTTTGTTGGATGGTCTGGCCCTGTCCGGCGCTTTGCGATTCGCCTGGGGAACACTTCATCCAGTTGCGTGTTGATCCTGTGTCGCTTGCGACGGCATTTCGCCCTCAAGCTCAGGCTGGTTTTGTCTTGCCGCTGGCTTTGTCTGCGTCAGCGGTGTTGCTTTTAGGGAGCGCCTCTCTTCATACGCTGAGCCTTCAAGGTCGGTTGCGTTTAACGGCCCTTCGACGACGTGAACATGCTGCTGATCAGTTGCGTTCCGCGGCACAAGCGTTTGCAGCAGCTGCCCGTGGGCCTGAATCTTGTTTGCTGCCCTGGCCATTCACGGATTGGTCTGCTGTCGCCCAGTCCTGCGAAGGTGCCGATCCACTCGCGTTGAGTCGTGGGGTGGTGGCTGAGATTCCATGGTCTCTACTCGATTGGCAGCCCAGCACTGGCAGTGGGCAATTGACACTGCAATTGGCGGACGGCCGAACCGGAAGCTTTCGGCTTGGGTTAGATCCCATCGCTCCTGCCGTACTTGAGATTGGTGATGTTCAGCTTCAGGCCCGAGTTCCTCAGCTGGAGGGCCAGCGATGACCTTGGTTGAACTGGTGGTTTCGTCTGTTGTTTTGGCTGGTAGCAGTAGCGCCGCACTTGGTGTGTGGAATCAGGCTGCCACTGAAATTCAAGGCGCCAAACAATGGGAGGAGCTTGCACTTCAGCTGGAGTCGACGCGCATCGCCACCCATCGTTGGCTTCAGTCAGCACCGGTATCCGCTGATTTGCTCGATCCAAGGTCGCCAGACTGCCGTTTTAAAGGAACGGCTTTAGAAACAGCGGTGGTTGATCGCCTGCCGATTGGATCGGATGTTCGCAGCCGTTGGATACCCGATCCGCAGGGGCTTGGTTATTGGTTGGAGCTGAGTGCTGTTTCCCAGGCACAAGCGCCTCCATTGAAGAGGCGATTGCTGTTTACGCCTGCGGCCTATGGCCTCTGCCAGCCCAAGGCTCTGAGCTCATGAGCTTGATCGAGCAGCTGATGGTGGTGAGTGTCCTGGGACTTGTGCTGTCGATTCCATTCGTAACGGGCCGCAGCGATCGTGATCAGCTTCAGCTGGATGCCAGTGCGCGACGCTTGCAGATGGGTTTGGATCGAGCTCGCAGTTTTGCCAAGCGTGAGCAGCGAGCTTGCGGAATGGCTCTCACCGAGGAGGGGTTTCGTGCTCCGGATGACGATCTCCTGCCTGGTGCGATTCCCTCCTGTACTGGGATTGGCTTGTCGTTGCAGGAGCCTTTTGAGCATGGGCCAATTGTTTTGACGACCAACCTGCCGTCGGTGCTGCGCTTTACCGCGAATGGTTTGCTCTTGGATGGCGGAATCGCTGTGCTCAGTCATCAGCGATTAGAGAAAGCACGTTGTTTGGTGGTGAGCTTGCCCTTGGGAGTGAGTCGTCTTGGCTCGTATCAGGATCCACTTCCTTCGAACGGCGGCCGCTTAAGAAGTAGTCGTTGCTTGCCTCATGTCTCAGCGAGCTAAGTGGATGTTTAAGCAAGTTCCTCCAACCCATGCCAAGTGTGGCTTCACGTTGATCGAGCTGCTGCTGTCCCTCAGCCTTGGCAGCATGCTGTTTGTTGTGTTGCTGCAGCTGATCGCCGCTGATCTACGCCTAGGACAAAGCATGGCGAACCGTTTGCGTGAATCGGCGCAACAACGCCGCACCTTGGAGCTGATTCGTGATGAATTAGCGATAGGGGCCGACTGGGAGGTGGATCCTGCGGTCTCCCCTCAATGGCCCTGTGGCATGGCTGGCCGGCAGCCCGTTTTGGCGATCGGCTTGGATTCAGAGAACACCCAGGCTTCAGTTCAAACCATTGTTTACAGCGTGGGAGCTGCGCCTTCACCGATTTGGCGCGGTCAGGTGTTGATGCGTTGCGGGCCCGCCTACGGACTCGATGGTGTGATGAGGGCAGGGGGTCGGGCCCAAAATCGTGTTCTCATTGATGGATTACCCCCGCAGGGTTTGGGGTTTCAAGCTCGCCTTGACTCTCAATCCAAAGTGCTTCATCTCGAGTTAGAGCAGCTGGCTGATGTTGGCTCTGGACGCCTTCGCTCTGCTGTCGTGTTTTGATGCTTGCTTGGTCACTTAGGGGGCATGCAGTCAGCGCTGCATTCATTTTTTTTTGATGGGTTCTGGTTCTGAGACCTTATTCGTTGAAATAAACCTTGATTCTGATCTTCACCAAGCGTTTGTAAGGAAACACTCTCCAGAATCGCCATAATCCCCAGGCCAGTAGCCAGCCAAATAACCCCACGACCAGTCCGACTAGGAATGAATGTCCAACTAAAAATGGTCCGCTGTATTCCAAATGAAACAGTTCAACTAAAAAGGCAGATGAAACTGCAACCAAATAGGTGGGAATTTGAGGATGATGATTGGTTGGATTTTGCAAGTGGCTTGAGATCTATTCAATCAATTCTAAGGAAGTGCTCTTTGCTGGTTCTTCATCGTTACACCACTACATCGGCCATCTCTATGACCGGATCCAATAACTTTTGTTGGAAGCTGATGCATTCAGATGGGTTTATGCATTCTCAGGCTCTGATGCAGGCCTGAATAGGAAATAGAACTCTACGCTTGCTGCCGCTAGGGCAAGGAAAAGGTGATCAATCCAGCCATTGCGCACTCCCATTCCCATGAAGGCAATCCAGGTGTTGATCACCACCATCACGCAGAGAAAAATACTCAGAATGAAGCTAGTAATATGATTGAGATATTTCCGTTGAATCCACAGGCTTGCCAGTAAAGGAAGCAGGATTAGGGTTGAAGTGGCATGTAAGATTTGCATGCTTAGATCACTATGAATATGGGGTGTAGTGGCAGCCCATAAATTCACGGGAATGAGTAAAGAGCTGAAAATCAAGTAGTAAATCATGATACTGTGCTTGAAGTTGGTTTGGGAAGAATGATTGAAAAGCAACTCCCTTCTCCTGCTTTGCTTTGAACGTATACCTGTCCTCCCATGGCAGAGATCATTTGGGCAACCACAGACAGCCCGAGTCCTGTTCCGCTGATTTCAGAGCTGTTTTCACCACGATAAAAGCGCTTGAAAATATGACGGAGATCGCTCTCTGGAATTCCAATTCCCTCGTCTTTCACGTCAATGGCAATGCCATCCTTATGTGGGTACAGAAATAGCGTAATGAGAGAGTCTTGTGCGGAGTATTTGGCGGCATTGTCGATTAAATCCAAGAGCACTTGTTGCAGGCGTCCAGCATCAGCGAGTGCCGCACTACTTTCGTCATCAGGGATTTTATTCACCACTTCAAGCCTGTGATTCGTGAGATAGCTTTGGCTTAGATCAGCAGCTTTGTCTACCAATACATCAAGGTCTACCACCTCTTGGTTGAGTTGGAGTTGTCCGGAGTCACTGCGCGCGAGGTCGAGGAGATCATCGAGGAGCATGCGCATGCGTATGCTTTCCTCCTCTGCAATTTTCAGTCCACGACGTTCGTCGTCGCTTAACCCCGTGCTGCGTTTAATCGTGCGATGCAGATATCCCTGAACAATGGTGAGGGGCGTTCGCAATTCATGGCTCACAGCACTCACAAAGCGACGTTGATCATCCCAGGACAGGGCCAGGCGTTCGATCAATTCGGAATAGGTCATGGCTAACTGGCGCACTTCCTTCGGTGCCGTTGTGATCTCCGGAATCGGATCTTGATTCAGGGTTTCGGCGGTGAGTGCTGCACTGCGCTCACTGAGTTGTAGAAGAGGCCTCACGATTCGTCGCACCATCGCGTTAATGGTGATTAGTGAGAGCAACATCGATCCCAACCCAGCCAAGATCATCCAACCCAGAAATTCATTTTGAATGCGGCCGGTATCTCTTGTTAGAGCTCCACTCCAAACCTTTTCTCCCGTTGGATAAGCACGACCCAGAAGCGTGAGGTAATTCTGGCCTCCCACATTGATCAGTCGGGTTGTGTGATCTTTCTTGTGAGCCTTCATGGTGGCTCTCATCATGTTCATTGGTATGGGGATGTGGCCAAATGTCGGCAGCACCAGGCGTCCATCCGCCAATTCGATCCAGATGGTGGTTTGCACGCTGGAGTGATCGCGTAGCTCCTGACGCACTTGTAACTGAATAGCTGGGGTCCAATCTTTGGCTGAGTGGCCTTGCCCTAGATAGTCATAGTGCACGAGAGCGTTGCTCAAGTGCTCCGTATTGGCCTGTAAATCCGCTTCTCCATTTCGGATCTGAGTGCGATTACTGAGCCAAAGCCCTGTGGTGGTTGCTCCGGTGAATCCGATCAGAACGGCGATGTAGGTGGCCAGCTGGAGTTGGCCTTCAAGACTTCCTAGAAGTTGCGATCTCCAGTTGGACTTCGATGCCACGAGATCGGTTCCCTTCCCTAGAAAAATTCCTGTCCTCGATTGTGCAGCAGGACCAGGGAGAATGAAACCCTTCGCTCGTTCTAGTGCCTTGAGCTTTGCGGTCTCGCCCTTAGGCATCTCACGCCCCACCCTCTCGGCGCGCATGGCCCGATGGGGTCTGGTGATTGTGGGGATCTACATCGCCGTTGCCCTGCTCACGCCTGCCTTGATCAGCGTT
>NZ_JAKUHK010000105.1:0-6428 GCF_023630655.1 Synechococcus sp. MU1655
TGGAGAACCGTGAGGCAGCCGTTCGGTTCATCCCCACCGCGACAGATCAAAGTGCCGCCCACCTGGAGATCAAGGCAGTCGATCCCACTGCAAATCCCTACCTGTTACTCGGTGCACTACAGGCCCAGGTGCTGGATGCCATGAGAAATCAACGCATCCTTCCACCAGAGCAGGTCGGCGATCCTGCACTCGTTAAGGACCACAGCGTTTGCAGGCTTCCAGCAAGTCTTGTTGAGGCACGACTAGCGCTGGAGCGCGACGCTGTCCTCCTTGAGGCCATGGGCCCGCTGTTGCACGGATCACTCTTAGACAGCCTTGCCGCTGAAATCCACCGGGTCGAAACCAAATCGGAGGAGCAACAAGTGAGTGACAGTTGCTGGTGGCCGATCGTGGGAGGACTGGTGTAGTTGGATTGTTTATGCCTTGGTCTTCTCTGCGCTGATCTGGTCTGCGACCCAGTGCCTGCCATGCCAAACGCCGGCCAATACGACTTGGCCAAGTTGGGCGTCGATGTGTGTTTAGGGGGATGATCGACGCTTGATCTCAGTGGTGGGAGCCAACCGGCTTTTCAAAAGCAGCATGATTCCGGAAGGCACCATCAGAATCAACTCAGACTGAGCTCATTCAGCGATGAAGTCCAAAGCCGAGGAGACGCAAGCGATCCACCATCCTTAGCAACGTCCAACCGTCATCGATTTAGGAAGGTACGAACATCCTGCTCTCGCGGCTGTGGATCGATGGCTCCGGCGCCGCTGCAAACAAGGGCACCGCAGGCTGACGCAAAGGACAGCCGCTCATTCACGGGACGATCCCAACAGTGCAAGAGACCCGCAGTGAACGCATCCCCTGCCCCAGTGGTGTCGATGACCTGAGAAGGCTGAAACACCGGCATACTCCCAGCCTCATGCTCGATCAACCAGCGAATGGGGTTGGCTCCATCGGTCACAACCACATCTGGCTGCTGCGGCAAATCTTTCGCGACAGCAGCAGGATCATCACTGCCGAAGAACCACAACGCCTCCTCCCGAGCCAATTTGATCAGGGAGGCCTGTTCCAACAATGGCTTGATCAACGCCAATGCATCAGCGGTAGGACCAGCCGCTGGATCTGCCTCGGGATCCCAAAAGGTGGGGCGCCAATTCACATCTACAGCAAGCGCAAGGCTTGCCGCCTGGGCTTGAGCCAATAACCATCGCAGCGAATCAGCAGAAGTTGGCGTTGCCAATGGAATCGTGCCAACGAGCAACCAGCGAGCCTGCTTCGACACCATCGGCCAAACCGCTTCCAATTCGTCACGATTCAGCATCTGATCGGCAAAACCCAGGGCGTGATCTCCTGCAAAACCCTGAAACACGCGCTCACCATTGGTATCGCGACGAACCAACACCACCCGACTTGGGTGACTCACATCGCGTTGAAGGGCTTGAACAGCCACACCCCGCTGCTGAAACACATCACGAAAGGCAGAACCAATTGCGTCTTCACCAAGTCGACCAACCAGACCGACAGGAGTTCCTAATCGGGCAAGAGCACAGGCCACATTCGCGGGTGCACCGCCCAAGCGATCATCACAGGCTTCAGGAGCTGCCGTCACGGGGTCTCCCCCCAAAGGTCCAAGTCGATCAACCAATGCCTCACCCAGGCACATCACACGAGGAGCCAAACCAGAAAGATCGGCCATAACAGCAAGTCGGATGTCTTAAGGCTGGCTGCGGCTCAGCGTGATGCCAACCAACGTCCCGCCACGAGCAGCCCGCTTAGGAGAGATGGTCCAAAAGCGCAGCAATGATCCGTGCATTTGCGGCAGGGAAGGGATAGTCACCCAACGACTCCGGACGCACCCAGCGCACCTGCTGGCTCGCAAGCGGCTGGGGTTCGCCCTTTCGCCACTGGCAGAGGTGCACCACAAAACGCAGCTGTTTATGGCTGTAGGCATGGTCAAGACTGATCAACTCCTCACCCACAGACACGTCGATCGCCAATTCCTCTTGCAATTCACGGGCAATGGTCTGAACGATGGCCTCCCCTGGCTCCTGCTTCCCACCAGGGAATTCCCATAGCCCACCCAACAACCCCTCATTCAGGCGTTGATCAATCAACACCTCCCCAGCATCGTTCAGCACCACACCCACGCCAATCACTTGAAAAGGCACGGCTCGAGGGGTCTCTTTCACGGGGTAGCTCTCCACATCGCCAGCAGCGTAAGCAGAGCAATGCATCTGCCAAGGACAGCACGCGCAATTGGGTGAACGGGGACTACAGACGGTGGCTCCGAAGTCCATCAGAGCCTGATTGAGATCACGAGCCCGACCGGGTGCAGCCGCTACAAGAGCGTCACTCCAGTTCCAGAACAAGCGCAGGTCACGCATCGGCGGGCGCGAATGAGCCTGATACCTGGCCAGCACCCGACGCACATTGCCGTCCAGGATCGCCAGGGGACTATTAAAAGCCGAGGACAGAATGCCGCCTGCCGTACTAAGGCCGATCCCAGGCAAATCCAGCCAGAAATCTGGCTCCTGGGGCCAGCTCTGAGGGTCTTCGCAGGACTGAGAGCCGATGCGCTTCAGCAAAGTTTGGGCAGAGCCATGCAAACGACGGGCTCGGTAGTAATAGCCGAGCCCCTGCCAACTCAAAAGGACCGTTTGCACCTCGGCTTGAGCCAACGCCTCAAGGGTTGGGAAGGACTCCATCCAGCGCTGCCAGTAAGGCAAAACCACTTGCAGCTGTGTTTGCTGCAGCATCACCTCAGCGACATGGATCGGATAGGGATTCAAGTGCTCGTAGGGCTCAGACCATGTCCCCTCAGGAGTGAACATCCAAGGCTTCTGCTCAGGATCCCGGCGTCCATGCATCTCCCACCAGGCCAACAAGGAGCGGCTCAGTTCTGGTGTCAATGCACTGAGTTCGTCCATTAATTAGCGCAGGCTCCCATGATTCATACCTTCACTGCAGGACCTGATGTTCCCCGATAGGGACTGAGGGAGAAGCCAGGGCGTCACTGGTCCTCAATAAGAGGTATGGTCCGCGGAACTATCGGTTGCATTGTGCGGGGCTCTTTTGTTGTCGTGCTGACTCTCTCGGTTGCGCTTGCAGCATGCGGGCAGAGCAAGAAATCAGGGCCAACCCTTTTGTCCATCAAGACTGCAACGATCTCCCAGGGCAACTTCAAACCAAGCATCAAAGCCGTAAGCCCCCTTGAATCCACCACCAATGTGACCCTCAGCCCTGAAACAGATGGTCGGGTGATCAAAAAACTTGTCAGAGAGGGAGATCAAGTTCAAGCAGGTCAAGTAATACTTGTGCTCGACAACACACAACAGAGTGCTCAATTCGATGCATCTCAAGCACAAGCTCGTTACGACAGAGTGAATGCTGACCGATACCAATACCTTTACGAACAAGGAGCCACATCAGCAAAACGCCGTGATTCCTTCGTCACGAAAGCGATCTCATCAAGAGATCAAGCTATCGCCGACAAGGCCACCCTTAACTACAAATTTGTACGGTCTCCAATTAACGGGATTATCGGTGACTTGGACACCGTAAAAATTGGCGATTACGTGAAAACTGGAGACATCATCACAGGGATTGTTGACAACTCAACTCTCTGGACCTTGATGGAAATTCCCGCAGCGCAGGCATCCCAAGTGAAAGTGGGACAACCAGTGCGGCTCGCATCTCAATCCACCCCGCAGGTCACCGGTCAAGGCACAATCACATTTGTATCGCCCTACTACGCAATTCCCAAAGCTGGCAGTCCTCCCAACACACTGATGGTGAAGGCAGAGTTTCCCAACCTCACCGGACAATTAAAGACAGGCCAATACGTCACCTCCGAAATTATTACTGGATCAAGCGAGCGGTTAGCGGTACCGGTACAGGCCGTGATGATGCAAGCTCAACAGCCTTTCGTCTATGAGGTAGTACCCATCAGCAAGGCGCTACCGACAATCAAACGCTCACCTAACACAACGGCCAAAGCGTTAAAAACATTGGAAAAGCTTCCAGGAAATACACCAATTGTGCTTCAAACTAAAGTACAGCTCGGGGATCTACAAAACAATCTCTATCCGGTGATATCAGGACTCAAATCCGGGGACAAAGTGGCGATTAGCAACACAAGTCGACTTCGCAGCGGCATGCCTGTGAAGGTTTCAGTGGGAGCCAACTGAACCGATGGCCTTTTCCGACAATTTCATCAAGCGACCAGTTCTGACTACGGTCTGCAGCATTTTGATTGTGCTCGTTGGGATGATCTCGATCCCGATGCTGCCCATCGCCTACCTGCCAAACATTGCCGATCCTCTCATCCAGGTCATCGCAAACTACGGAGGCGCCAATGCGGAGGTAACCGAGCAAGCGGTAACGAATCCATTGGAACAACAGATCAATGGCGTTCCCGGAGTGAGCTACATCTCCTCGAACACAGACATGACAGGCAATAGCACAGTCAATGTCTATTTCGATCAGTCAACTGATATCGATATTGATCAAGTCAATGTCCAGAACCGTGTTTCTCTGGCCAACCCCCAGCTCCCAGAACAAGTAAGCGAATTAGGTGTATCCGTTAAGCAGAGCAACCCGTCGATCCTGCTTGCCTATGAAGTGAGTTCCAGCAAAGGGCAATTTGATGCAGCCTATTTAAATGGACTCGTCTACGAACAACTCTATTACCCACTCTCTCGGGTGGAGGGTGTTGCCACAGTCAATATCATCGGAGGCGCCACTCCAGCATTTTGGCTGTTTGTTGATCCCAACAAGCTTGCAGCCAACAAACTCACATCCGAAGACGTCATCAATCAAGTTAAGTCTCAAAATAGTGTGGCTGTTGGAGGACTTGTTGGAGGCCCGCCGGCCTCAGGCGATCAAGCCTTCACCTATCCGATTGTGGTGAAAAACAACGGCAACCTTATCTCCATCGATGACTTCAACAATCTCATCCTCAGCCGCTCGCCATCTGGCAATCTGCTCAAACTGAAGGATGTCGGCGAAGTGCGCTACGGGAGCAACACCTTCTCTGCGCAGGCTGTTGATCAAAACGGACACGAAGCGCTCACGATTGCTGTCTATCAGACCCCTGCCAGCAATGCTCTCGACGTCTCTGAAGCAGTCGTTGATCAAATCAACCAATTCAGAAGCACGTTGCCTCCTGGCGTCACGATTGATCAGATTTATAACATCGGCCAATTCATCGAATCCTCCGTGGATGGAGTGATTGACGCTCTCGGACTTGCCATCGTGCTGGTTCTAATCATCCTGTTTCTTTTTCTACAGAACTGGCGCGCCACCGTGGTGCCCAGCCTGGCGATTCCTATTTCTCTCGTGGGAACATTCGCATTCCTCAACGTTTTCGGATTTTCGATTAATCAGCTCACGCTGCTGGGTCTCGTACTAGCAACAGGCCTCGTCGTGGATGACGCCATCGTGGTGATCGAAGCCGTCTCCACCAACATCGAGAAGGGAATGAAGCCCCGCGAGGCAGCACTCGCTTGCATGGGCGAACTCTTCGGTGCACTCCTTGCAACCGCCCTCGTGCTGATGGCGGTGTTTGTACCGGTTGCCTTTTATCCCGGTGGGACCGGGATCATCTACAAGCAGTTCGCACTCACGATCGCCTTTTCGGTTGCCATCTCTGCCTTTAATGCCCTGACGTTTTCACCCATGCTCTCGGGTCTGATCCTTTCGCAGAAAAAACCACCGGAACCCAAGGGGCGCAGCTGGATTGTGGTGGGCGTGATCGTGGGCTTGGCCTTTGGCCGCTTTAGTGCAGCTTCCTTTGGAAACTGGACTTACATCGCTGGCATTGTGATCGGTGCTCTCGCGGGTTCGAACCTGCCGCTGATCTTCAAGGTGTTTAACAGCAATTTCGAGCGTCTCGAAACCAGCTACTCAAAGATCCTCAAACGAATGATCCAAGCCCGCCGCATCGTGCTGGCTGGATTGGTTGTAGGAATCGTGGTGACCAGCTTCGCCTTCACCATCCTTCCTACAGCCTTTATCCCCGATGAGGATCAAGGCTATGGGATGGGAATTTTCCAACTGCAGAACGGGGCTTCCCTGGTGGAAACCAAAAAGCTTGGAATGCAAATCGCCAAGGTTCTCAGTGAAGAAGACGATGTAGCCAATGCATCGATCATCAACGGCTTTGGCTTCAACGGCTCCAGTCCCGATCAAGGCGTCTTTTTCTTCGGTCTCCAGCCCTTGGCAGAGCGCAAAGGCGCTGAACACAGTTCTGATGCCATCGTGAAACGCCTCAATGCAAAATTAATCCAATTAAGCGACGGCCTCGCTAAGGCTTCAGGCCCACCAGCAGTACCTGGATTCTCACCTCAAGGAGGTTTCTACTTCCAGTTCAACGATCTAAGCAATGGTACCTATAGCTTCAACGATCTCTCCAATTTGTCAGGCCAACTCATCAAGACGGCTAA
>NZ_JAKUHK010000106.1:0-6355 GCF_023630655.1 Synechococcus sp. MU1655
TCGCCCAGACCTCTTGCGATCGCAGGAAATGGTGATCAACGCTTGCTCTTCCCCATCATTGGCTCTGCAATCACCACCAGTGAATTCGGAATGCGTCAACATCCCGTGATCGGCCGTTGGTTGATGCACGCAGGAAAAGACCTCGCCGCCCCAGAAGGAACGCCTGTCATTGCAGCACTCTCAGGCACGGTTATGAGTAGTGGACTCGCCGGCGGCTATGGCATCGCTGTGGAAATAGAGCACAAGTCCACCAGGCGGCGGACGCTCTATGGACATCTCTCAGAGATCTACGTGAAATCTGGACAGAAGGTCCAACAGGGTGAGGTGATCGGAAGGGTCGGAAGCACCGGCCTCAGCACTGGACCTCATCTTCATTTTGAACTGAGAATGAAGCAGGGCAACGGGTGGGTGGCAAAAAATCCTGGGGAATTTGATCTCAATCCGATTACAGCATCTGGAAGTGATGCCGTCTCGATGCTTGTTGGTCAACTCATGAACAGTCTCGAAAGAGACAAAGTCTGAACCAATTTATGAGCTCGTGGAATCATCTTCATCTCTCAAGATGAACCCAACGCCACGAACGGTATGAATCAAAGACGGAAGATCCTTATGTTCCACTTTTTGCCTTAAGTAGCGTATGTAGACATCAAGCAAATTATCGTCTCCGTAAAAGTCTTCTCCCCAGACACCCTTCATAATCTCAGACCTCTCCAATACTTTTCCGCTTCCACGCATCAAGAAGCAAAGCAGCTCATACTCCTTAACCGAAAGCTGGATTTTTTTACCAGAACGAATGACATCCCTTGTCTGGGTATTGACCGTTAACCCTCCAACTGCCAACAAGTCTGACTCGGTTTCGCTCCCTTGTGCTGAGCCGGAAAAGCCATGAGCTCTACGCTGCATCGCTCTCAACCGAGCCATCAATTCTTCGATTGAAAAAGGTTTTACCAAATAATCATCGACGCCAGCATCAAGAGCTTTAACACGGTCAGCAATATCATCGTGACCGGTCAACATCAAGATCGGAGTTGTTACTCCGCTACTACGAATTCGCTGACAAATGTCCACACCGGAAAAATCCGGAAGGTTCCAATCCAAAACAATGAGATCAGGCTCAGGCTGACTTCTAGCTTTGATCAATCCAGTGGCCCCGTCAGATGCAACCTCAACGTCATAACCTTCTACGTTCAACTCCAAACACAACAACTCCGTCAAGTGGACTTCGTCATCCACAAGCAGAATTCGAATCGTTTGATCTGAGGGTTCTGACTGCTTGGCCATTCTCAAACTTCTATCAATTTAATGAGGGGCGGGAGTGTTAAACGCGGTTTTGAGCCACACGCTCAACTTTACCGTCGCGAAAGTGAACCACAGTCTGGGCACGAGCTGCCACCTCGTCTTCATGGGTCACGAGAACAATCGTGATGCCTTGAGCGTGCAACTCATCAAACAAGTTCAAAACGTCATTCGTCGTGCGCGAATCCAAAGCACCGGTGGGCTCATCAGCGAGTAGGAGAGCTGGCTTATTGATAATCGCTCTAGCAATGGCCACCCGCTGTTGCTGACCACCCGACAGTTGATTGGGACGATTCTCCATTCTTTTGCCAAGCCCAACCTGTTGAAGCGCTGCAACAGCCCTTTGCTCACGCTCCGAGGAGGGCAGTCCGGCATAAATCATCGGAAGCATCACATTCTCCAGCGCTGTCGCATGAGGAAGGAGATGGAACTGCTGAAACACAAAGCCCAGTTCCTTGTTGCGCAGATCTGCCAACGCATCGTCATCAAGCCGCTCAACAGCATTCCCGTTGAGGCAATAGGAGCCACTGGTTGGTCGATCCAAGCAGCCAAGAACATTCATCGCTGTGCTCTTTCCTGATCCGCTCGCACCCATCACAGCCAAATAGTCACCGCGAAGTACATCAAGATCAAGTCCATTGAGGGCTTTGACCTCCGTTTCTCCTGATCCATAGACCTTGCTGACATCTCGAAGCTGAGCCACCGCTGGGCCGGCTTCATCCAAGAGATCAGCCAAGGGAGGCCCCTGAAGACGTAGCAATCGCCTGCTGCAGCAAAGGTGTGCCAGCCACCGTGCTGCTGGCCCACTCAAATAGCGGGTTGGAAAGAATTCCGCCAACGGCCGTGACCAGGACACAAAGCACAAGTGCCACTCTCAAAGGAGGAAGTCCCATCGTGGTCCAGTCGCTCGGTGGATAGGCCTTTACAACCTCTGAAGCCTCTTGAGGCTCTTTCACCACCATCATTTTGATGACGCCGATGTAGTAGTAAATCGAAACAACCGAAGTCACAAGGCCCACCACCACCAAAACGTATTGGTGGTCCGCCCAGCCAGCAAAAAACAAATAAATCTTCCCGAAGAAACCGAGCATCGGTGGAATTCCGCCGAGGGAAAGCAGGCAGAGACTCAGACCAAGCGTGATCAAGGGATCTTTCTGATAGAGGCCCGCATAGTCAGAAATGCGGTCACTGCCCGTTCTGATCGAGAACAGGATGATGCAAGCGAAAGCACCCAAGTTCATGAAGAGATAGGTGGCCATGTACAGCACCATTGCGGCAAAGCCGTCTTCAGTGCCGCACACCAGACCAATCATCACGAATCCGGCCTGTCCGATTGAGCTGTAGGCCAGCATCCTCTTCATCGAGGTCTGGGCTAATGCCACCACGTTGCCCAGCGTCATGCTGAGAATCGCCAAAACGGTGAATAGAAGTTTCCATTGCGTATCGAAACTTCCAAAACAGCCCACAAGAAGTCTCAGAGCCAGCGCAAAACCAGCTGCCTTGGAACCCACCGACAAAAACGCCACAACAGGGGTCGGAGACCCCTCATACACATCAGGTGTCCACTGGTGGAAGGGCACAGCGGCAATCTTGAATGCCACCGTGGCAAGCACAAAAACCAGCGCCAGAGCGGCCAACGGTGTGGGGCTCGTGACCAGAGCATTACCAATCACTTCCAAACTCGTTGAGCCACTCAGGCCATAGAGAAGCGAAGCTCCATACAGGAATACGGCCGCCGCAGCCGATCCCACCAGCAAATATTTGAGTGCTGCCTCTGAACTACGCGCATCACGCTTCATATAACCCGACAACAGGTAACTGGCTACGGAAAGCGTCTCGAGCGAGACGAAAACACTTACCAGATCTGTTGCACCGCAAAGCAGCATTCCGCCGAGGGTGGCGGCCAGCAGGATCGCAGCGTATTCCCCAACAGGAGTGCCACTTTGCTCGGCATATCGCCAACTAATCAGAAGCGAGAGAAGGGTTGAAAGGGCAACAACAGCACGGAAGGCAATCGCAAGGTGATCGGAAAGGAAAGCACCTAAAAATGAAGGTTCAAGGGGTGCATTCCATTGCAGGGCAAGCAGAACCAGGGCAGTACCCAAACCCGCGTAACAAATAGGGGGAACCCAACGAACTGAAACTTTTTCTCCGGCTAGATCCACCAACAACGTGGCGATCATCGCCACTAAAACAGCGGCCTCTGGTCCAACAGTGCCGGCATGCAAAGCAAGGTTGAGAAGCTCCCCAGGAGCTGCCACGGCCTGGGTGGAGAGAAGCAGAGAACCCAACTCGGGCATGGCGAGTCTGGTCAAACCAATTGGAGGGACTGTAGCTGCGCTCCTGCTCTTCCCTGAGTGAATTCCCTGATTTCGCTGCAGAAAGCTCGGCGGTGCGATAAAGAAGGAGACGGTTACCGACCCCACGTGGCGAACACCCTGGTCATCGTTGAGAGCCCCACAAAGGCACGCACCATCCGTGGATTCCTTCCCAAGGGCTATCGGGTGGAAGCTTCGATGGGCCACGTGCGGGATCTGCCGAACAACGCAAGTGAGATTCCTGCAGCCCAAAAAGGTCAGAAGTGGGCCAACCTTGGAGTCAACACTGAGGCGGACTTCGAACCCCTTTATGTGGTTCCGAAGGACAAGAAAAAAATTGTGCGCGAGCTTAAAGACGCCCTGAAAGGCGTTGATGAACTGTTGCTAGCGACTGACGAAGACCGCGAAGGAGAAAGCATCAGCTGGCATTTACTCCAGCTGTTGTCACCGAAAGTCCCGGTGAAACGGATGGTGTTTCACGAGATCACGAAAGAGGCAATCTCCCGGGCACTGGATGACACGCGTGAGCTCGATATGGAGCTGGTGCATGCCCAGGAAACCCGAAGAATCCTCGACCGATTGGTGGGCTACACACTCTCGCCTCTGTTGTGGAAGAAAGTTGCCTGGGGGCTTTCAGCCGGACGTGTTCAATCCGTGGCGGTCCGACTGCTCGTACAGCGAGAGCGGGCTAGACGCGCCTTTCGCAGCGGTAGCTACTGGGATCTGAAAGCTGCGCTCGAGCAGCAAAGCATCCGCTTTGATGCCAAGCTCACGCACCTCGGCGGAACGAAAGTCGCCACCGGCACTGACTTTGATGAAAGTACCGGCGGCCTCAAGCAGGACAGCAAGGTGCGCCTTCTGAGCGAGGACGACGCCCGCTCCCTAGCGCTTGCCCTTCAATCGTCGGATTGGAGCGTCTCCTCGGTTGAGGAAAAGCCAACGGTGCGGAGGCCCGTTCCGCCGTTCACTACCAGCACGCTGCAGCAAGAATCCAATCGCAAATTGCGTCTGTCAGCGCGGGAGACGATGCGCTGCGCTCAGGGCCTGTACGAACGCGGCTACATCACCTACATGCGCACCGATTCGGTGCATCTCTCCGATCAAGCCATTTCGGCAGCGCGCAACTGTGTGGAATCGCGCTACGGCAAGGAGTATCTGAGCAAAGGGCCCAGGCAGTTCAGCACGAAGTCACGCAATGCCCAGGAAGCTCATGAGGCGATCCGACCTTCAGGTGAAAGCTTCCGAGCTCCCTCCGAAACTGGCTTAGAAGGGCGTGATCTGTCCTTGTACGAGCTGATTTGGAAGCGAACAGTCGCGAGCCAAATGGCCGAAGCCCGACTCACCATGCTCGCGGTGGATCTCACGGTGGGAGAAGCCGTGTTCCGCTCCAATGGAAAGCGCATTGACTTCCCGGGCTTTTTCCGCGCCTACGTCGAAGGCAGCGATGACCCTGATGCAGCTTTGGAAGGTCAGGAAGTGTTGTTGCCCGCCCTCAACGTTGGTGACTCACCCAAAGTTCATGACGTCGAAGCGCTCGGACACCAAACCCAGCCACCTGCTCGCTTCAGCGAAGCTTCCCTGGTGAAAATGCTGGAGAAAGAAGGGATCGGTCGTCCTTCCACCTACGCCAGCATCATCGGCACGATTGTGGATCGAGGCTATTCCTCGCTCAACAACAATTCGCTCACACCAAGCTTCACAGCCTTTGCTGTGACCGCTCTGCTGGAAGAGCACTTCCCCGATTTGGTGGATACCGGATTTACGGCCCGCATGGAAACCACATTGGATGAAATCTCCACCGGCAAAGTGCAATGGCTGCCCTATTTGGATGGATTTTTCAAAGGGGATGAAGGACTGGAGTCCTTGGTCCAAAAACGCGAGGGAGACATCGACCCGGGAGCATCACGCACGATTGACCTCGAAGGCTTGCCCTGCGTGGTCAGAATTGGACGCTTTGGGGCTTATCTCGAATCCAAACGCGTTGGTGACGACGGAGAAGAGGAGCTCATCAAAGCAACCCTGCCCAAAGAGATCACCCCTGGTGAACTGGATCAGGAACAAGCAGAGCTCATTCTTAAGCACAAAGCGGACGGTCCAGAAGCACTCGGCGAAGATCCCGAAACAGGTGATCTCGTGTACTTGCTCTTCGGTCAGTACGGCCCCTATGTGCAGAAGGGTCAGGTCAGCGATGAGAACCCCAAGCCGAAACGGGCCTCCTTGCCAAAAGGGGTAAAGCCCGAAGATCTAACGCTGGATGAGGCACTTGGGCTGCTGCGCTTGCCCCGTCTACTCGGCGAACATCCAGAGAGCGGAAAGGTTCAGGCTGGCTTGGGTCGCTTTGGACCCTATGTGGTTTGGGACAAGGGAAAAGGCGAAAAGGACTATCGCTCTCTCAAGGGTGAAGACGACGTTCTTGCCGTTGGTCTGAGCAGAGCCCTGGAACTACTCGCGATGCCCAAACGCGGACGAGGTGGAAGGACGGCGCTCAAGGATCTAGGGAAACCGGAGGGAAGCGAAGAAACCGTGCAGGTGTTCGATGGCCCCTATGGCCTCTATGTCAAACAGGGAAAAGTGAACGCTTCATTGCCGGAAGGGAAAGGGGCCGAAGACATCACCTTGAAAGAAGCGATCGAGCTCCTCGAAGCAAAAGCCGCCACAAAAAAAACCACAAAGCGCAAAACCTCAACGACCAAGAGCACCAGCAAAGCCAAAAGCACAACCAAGAGCGCAAAAGCCAAACC
>NZ_JAKUHK010000107.1:0-6283 GCF_023630655.1 Synechococcus sp. MU1655
TGGAGCATCTCCAACGCATTGCAGGTGCAGCGCTTGGAACGGTGCAACACAAAGAGGGTGAGGTTGTCTGGGCCGAGCCAGATCGAGCAAGACAGCGACTGATCGCCGGCAAGCTCTTAGCCTGAGCTCACCCACTAGCTGTCGGACTGATCCCTCCTGAGCCGAACAAGAAAACAGTGCTTCCTGCCCCCGAACCGATTCGGGTGAACCCTCAACCTGAGCAGCTTCCACCCAATGATGTGGAAATGTCCCTGGTGGATCACCTCGAAGAGCTTCGTCAGCGCGTGTTTCGCAGCCTGATTGCGATTGTGATTGGCGCTTTGGCCTGCCTTTTCGCGGTAAAACCGTTGGTGAGGATCTTGGAGGAACCCGCGGGATCGATCCGATTCCTCCAGTTGGCACCTGGCGAGTTCCTGTTCGTTTCCTTCAAGGTTGCCGGCTATGCCGGACTCACCTTGGCGATTCCTTACGTCTTGTATCAAGGCTTGGCTTTCGTTTTGCCGGGTCTCACGCGGAATGAGCGTCGTCTGATCGCTCCCGCTGTGGCGGGTTCAGCGGTGCTCTTTTTCGCCGGAATTGCTTTTTCTTGGTGGGCACTCATCCCTGCTGCCCTTGGGTTCCTGGTGAGTTACGGGGCTGATGTCGTGGAACCGATTTGGTCGATCGAGCGTTATCTCGACTTTGTGCTCCTGTTGATGCTCTCCACTGGACTGGCCTTTCAGCTTCCTGTTCTGCAGTTGTTGCTTGGGTTGTTTGGGTTGGTCCGTTGGAGGCGGATGCTCTCGGCCTGGCGTTGGGTCGTGTTGATTGCTGCATTGGCAGGAGCCGTGCTGACCCCATCCACGGATCCGATCACGATGTCCTTGCTAGCCGGTGCAATCTCAGGCCTGTTTTTCGTTGGCGTTGCTCTGGTTGCGGCAGTCGAGCGGTTCAGACCAGAAACTCCTCCAGACGCCCCTCCCCCTGCAGCTGCAGGCTGAGTGCTTTCCCGAGTCGAGGACGGTCTCGTGTGTCGTTTAACCACGATCGGACGACGCCTGCTTGGCCCAAGCGATTGACCACATCCACGACTTGGGCGAGATGGGTGCGGTATTCCTCCTCGTTTAAAGGGAAAGATTGTTGCTCCAAATAGGCCCACATCACTTGGAGGTACAACCTCTTGCGCCTGACGACGAGTTGGATGTCGTAGCTGGCTTGCCAGCGCTCCCGCAGTCGGTCGATCACTTCGTCGACAGTGATGGGAGGGATGGATTGTTCGAATACTGGGTCTACAAGCACGGAAACGGCTGAGTGGTTCATCTAAAAGCCCAGTCGTTGCAAAGCGTGACGGGACCTTTACCCTCCATAATGGACCTCATTCAGTGTTGATTGAGCGTCAGTCATGACTCAGATGCCAGCTAGTGATGTGCCCGGTATGGGCCGTCGGCAGTTCATGAATCTGCTGACCTTCGGATCCGTCACGGGTGTGGCCTTGGGGGCGCTTTACCCGGTGGCTAATTACTTCATCCCGCCCAGGGCTGCCGGGAGCGGTGGTGGAACCAGTGCCAAGGATGAGCTCGGTAATTCAGTCACCGCCAGCGGTTGGTTGAGTAGCCACGCCGAGGGTGATCGCAGTCTTGTCCAAGGCTTGAAGGGTGATCCCACCTACTTGATCGTGGAAGGCTCTGACGCGATCGGTAGCTACGGCATCAATGCCATTTGCACCCACCTCGGCTGTGTGGTGCCTTGGAACAGCGGCGCCAACAAATTCATGTGTCCCTGCCATGGCAGTCAGTACGACGCCACAGGCAAGGTGGTGCGCGGCCCCGCGCCTCTGTCTTTGGCCTTGGCCAATGTCAGCGTCGACAACGACAACGTGTTTGTTAGCCAGTGGACTGAAACCGATTTCCGGACGGGCGAAAAGCCCTGGTGGTCCTGATCAGCCCCTCCTTTTTGCTGTCTCTCCCCTACCTCGCTTTCCCATGCGCCGCCTGCTCTCCTCCACTTTTGCCGCACTGATCGTCGGCCTCGCCGTCTTCAGTGCACCCTCTGCAAGTTGGGCCTATCCCTTCTGGGCACAACAAAATTACGATTCTCCCCGTGAGGCCACCGGCAAGATCGTTTGTGCGAATTGTCACCTGGCCCAAAAGCTCACTCAGGCAGAAGTTCCCCAGTCCGTGCTGCCTGACAGCGTCTTCAAAGCAGTTGTCAAGATCCCCTACGACAATGGCGTTCAAGAGCTTGGTGCTGATGGCAGTCAGGTTCCCCTCCAGGTGGGAGCTGTTGTGATGCTTCCTGATGGCTTCACGCTCGCTCCTCAGGATCGCTGGACCGATGAGATTAAGGAGGAAACAGAGGGGGTTTATTTCAGCGAGTACAGCGACGACCAGCCCAATGTGATTTTGGTGGGTCCGATCCCTGGAGACGAGCATCAAGAAATTGTCTTCCCAGTGCTTTCTCCTGACCCCGCGACGGACAGCAGCATCAGTTTTGGTAAGTACTCCATTCACGTGGGTGGAAACCGCGGCCGCGGCCAGGTGTACCCAACGGGTGAAAAGAGCAACAACACCGTTTACACGGCGCCCGCCTCTGGCTCTGTGAGTGCCATTGAACCTGGTGACAATGGCGCAAGCGTCGTCACCGTCAAGTCTGCTGATGGATCTGAAATCTCAGAGACCGTTCCAGTGGGTCCCGCCCTGCTGGTCTCTGTTGGCGATGTGGTTGAAGCTGGAGCCCCCATCACGGACGATCCCAATGTGGGTGGATTCGGTCAGCTCGATACTGAAGTTGTTCTTCAGAACCCTGTTCGTATTTACGGCATGCTCGCGTTCTTCGCAGCAGTTGCTTTGGCTCAGATCATGCTGGTTCTGAAAAAGAGGCAGATTGAGAAGGTTCAAGCTGCTGAAGGTGTCTGATCAACGTGATCATTCCCGCTGTCTTTACATCACCTGGGCCCGTGCTTTTTCAGCTCGGGCCTATTACTTTGCGCTGGTACGGTCTACTCATTGCGCTGGCCGTGCTCATTGGACTCAACTTATCAAGCTGGCTAGCTAAACAGAGAAACCTTGAATCGGGATTAATTAGTGACCTTCTTCCCATTCTGGTGCTGGCTTCCATCATCGGCGCTCGTCTGTATTACGTAGCCTTTGAATGGCGCTCTTACCAAAACTCCTGGTGGGATGTGTTTGCGATTTGGCAAGGGGGGATTGCGATCCATGGAGCATTGATCGGAGGCACAATCTCCCTGGTTTTGTTCTGTCGTTGGCGGAAAGTTTCCTTTTGGGATCTGCTCGATGTTTTGGTCCCATCTGTGATCCTTGGTCAAACAATTGGCCGTTGGGGGAATTTTTTCAATTCAGAAGCCTTTGGGGTCCCGACCCAATTGCCTTGGAAATTATTTATTCCTTATTTAAGCCGTCCCCAGATTTTTGCTGATTCAGAGTTCTTTCACCCCACATTCCTTTACGAATCTCTTTGGAATTTGGTGGTTTTTATTGTGTTGATGACGTTGTTTCAGTGGGGTCGGAGTGGACGTATTTCGCTCCCACCAGGAGCTCTGAGTTGTGTTTATCTGCTTTGCTATAGCCTCGGTCGTGTGTGGATTGAGGGTCTGCGAATTGATCCGCTCTGCTTAGGAGGAGTCCCTCCATTTTGTGACGGGGGCTTGAGGATTGCTCAGTTGATGAGCCTCTCACTGCTGCTGCTTGCGGGGTTTGGTTTGTTTTGGCTATACGGGAAACGAAAGTCTTTGCCTGATCCAGGCTTACGCACTCCAGGTACTTCATGACCACAGTGTCGATTGTCGGTGCAGGGCCCGGAGCTCCTGATCTTCTAACGCGACGTGCTGAGAACCGGTTGAAGTCTGCTCAGGTTTTGATTTGGACAGACTCGTTGGTGTCGCCTCAGATCGCGGCCTTAGCCCCAGATCACTGCGAAACCATTCGGAGCAGCACGCTCACGCTTGAAGATGTGCTCCCACTGATGATTGATCGGGCCCAAAAAGGTCTTCAGGTGGTTCGTCTTCATGACGGTGATCCCTGCCTGTATGGAGCTCTTTCGGAGCAAATTTGTGGCTTAACTGATGCTGGGATCTCTGTCGACGTGGTTCCAGGAATCAGCGCTTATCAGGCGACCGCTTCAGCGTTAGGGGCTGAACTCACGATTCCTGGCCTCGTTCAGACCATTGTTTTGGGGAGAGCCGGTGGACGCACTGGGGTGCCCGAAACGGAGAGTTTGGAGAATCTTGCCCGTCTACAAGCATCCCTATGCCTCTATCTCAGTGCTCGCCATGTTGAGGAGGTGCAAGCAACATTGCTGAAGCATTATTCGCCCGATACACCAGTGGCTATCGGTCACCGTGTGAGCTGGCCCGATGAATGGCTGCAAGTCGTCCCTCTGGACCGCATGGCAGCGATCTCTCAAGAGCAAAATTTGATCCGGACCACTCTTTATATTGTGAGCCCAGCATTGAAGGCAGGTCGCCAGCGCTCAAAGCTTTACTCGCCAGAGCATGATCACTTGTTCCGTCCTCGTCACTAAGTATCTGGCTTCTCCGTTGTGGTTTAAGATTTCCATCCGGGGCGATTAGCACAGTGGTAGCGCACTTCCTTCACACGGAAGGGGTCACTGGTTCGAATCCAGTATCGCCCATTGAATCTTTTGATCTGAAAGTTAAATACTTTATTGACTGGGTAAATTTAAATCCTGGTGACAGTTTGCCGAAACGCAACTAAAATTTTTTGACGGTGAATACATGAAATGGCCGAAGTTAGTGACGCTACCGATCATTCAGATTTCCGTCAGGACGAACTCGCTTCCCTCGGCCGCGTCTTAAAGGAAGAGCGGGAAAGGCAAGGGATGACTTGCCAAGCTTTTGCCGATTCGCTCCACATGGGTAAAGAGCAGCTTGAAGCTTTGGAGAATGGAGATCGGGACAATCTTCCAGAACCCGTTTTTATATGCGGGATGCTGCGAAGAGTGGCGCAAAAATTGGGATTAGACCCCGTTCCTTTGGTTCAACAATTCCAATCTCAGCCTGCTGTGACGAAGGCTGCGCCTGCAAAGCGGGTGAGTCGCGAGCGCTCAGGAGCTACCGACGTACCGCAAGGCCAGCAGGACTCCGCATCGATGGGTCGCTGGATCAGAAATGCAGCCATTCCTTTGCTCCTAGTTGCAGTGACGGCAATCAGCGCCATTGCATTTCGTGGAAACCGCCAGCAATCAGAAGTTGTGAGCACCGCGGCTTCGTCGGACCAAGCTGTGCCTCAGCCAACTCCAGCCACGAACAACGGTCTCGCTTTGGACATGGCTACGAGCGGTGACAACAAGAGTCCAGGACAGATTTCGCTTGTCAGCTCACAACCGAGCTGGGTGTCCGTCCGCAATCGGAGCGGGGATGTGATCTTTGAGGGCACTCTGAACGAACCGAAACAGTTTGAGGGCGATCAGGGGCTTGAGGTCTTCGCGGGACGACCTGATTTGGTGAGGTTTAGCTATGGGGATGGCTCGCCTCGGGTCTTGGGCAGCATCGATCAGTTGCGTTGGTACCCCCTCACTCCTGAACCTTGAGCTTGAGGTTCAAACCGGCGACCTCCCTCAGCATTGGGGCACAACTCTCCAGGCTCCACTGCTCGAGACTGAAATCTTGATCTGCCTTTTCCCCGATCAACTCGAGCACAAGATCTTCATTGTTCACGTTGACCAGCAAGCTTTGAAACACCGGCTCTGGACGTCGATCGAGGGCAACCGCCAGTCTGAGCAGTAAGGCCATATCTGAGACCGTGCGTCGATTCTCGCGGCTTTGAAGTGCTTGCCAAGACTCATGCCTCTTTTTGGGAAGACTGCGGCGGTGATAACGCGCGATGGCAGCCACCATCAAATGCTCTGCTTCTGAATAGCCCAGCAGTTCGCCATGGCGGATCAGATACCAGGAGTGCTTGTGATAGGCGCTGAGATTGATGTGTTGACCGCAGGCGTGAAGCATCGCTGCGGCCCATAGCAAGTCGCGGCCTGAGCCATCGTCACGATGAAGATGGTCTTGGGTGTTGTCATACAGAGTGAGCGCATGGGAAGCCACACGCTCGGCTCGTTGTTGATTGACGGCGAAACGCTGCACCTGATGGATCACGGTGCGCTGTCGAATACTGCTTTGAAAGCTGAAACGGTCTTCTAGGAGGCCGTGACGCAACATCCAATCAACGATCAGGCCTTCGCGCAGAGCGCGTTCACTCAGAACCAATTCTTTGGCTCCCAACATCTGCATGCTGGTTTGAAGAATTAAGGCACCTGGAACAATGATCTCCGC
>NZ_JAKUHK010000108.1:0-6271 GCF_023630655.1 Synechococcus sp. MU1655
AGTGTTAATTCAACAACGCCTAATCCGGGTCCGAGATGGCCGCCACTGTTGGACACCACTTCCAAATGGCGTTCACGAATTTGCTTGGCCACATCCTCAAGCTGGGTCTCCGACAGCCCATGCAGCTGATTGGGATGGGTTAATTCGCTCAGATGCATACCCATCCTCACACCGGTTCAGTCAATCTACGAGCCCCACCGACCCTTTGCGATCTTGAGCGGTTGTCAGACTGCAGCAATGGATCATTATTTGCCGAGGATCCTGCGCGCCCGTGTCTATGACGTGGCCCGGGAAACCCCTTTAGAACTCGCCAACAATTTGAGCCGACGGCTGAGCAACAGCGTTTGGTTGAAACGGGAAGATCTTCAACCCGTTTTTTCTTTCAAGCTGCGAGGTGCTTACAACCGCATGGCTCAACTCTCAGAGGCTGAGCTGTCACTCGGGGTCATCGCTTCCAGTGCTGGAAATCATGCCCAAGGTGTGGCCCTCAGCGCCTCCCATCTCCGCTGTAGAGCTGTGATCGTGATGCCAGTCACGACCCCTGGTGTGAAAGTTGATGCTGTGCGCCAGCTGGGAGCCGAGGTGGTGCTTCATGGTGAGACGTACGACGAGGCCTACGCCGAAGCCAGGTCACGGAGCGAAGCTGAGCAGCTTTGCTTTATCCATCCATTTGACGATCCTGAGGTGATCGCTGGACAAGGCACTGTGGGCATGGAAATCCTGCGCCAGTGTCATCAGCCACCCGACGTGATTTACGTGGCGGTAGGCGGTGGTGGTTTGATCGGAGGAATCGCCGTTTACGTGAAAAGTCTCTGGCCTGACGTCCAAATCATTGGTGTTGAACCCCACGATGCAGCCGCCATGACCCTGTCCCTAGAGGCCGGTGAACGCATCCGTTTGCCTCAAGTTGGGCTGTTTGCGGATGGAGTGGCTGTACGTGAGGTAGGTGAACACACTTTTGAATTGGCTCAAAAGTATGTCGATGACATCGTGACCGTTAGTACTGATGAAATCTGTGCAGCGATCAAAGATGTTTTTGAAGACACCCGCTCGATTCTCGAACCCGCCGGCGCTCTCGCTGTTGCTGGTCTCAAAGCAGATGTGAGCCGAAGGTCGCTCCAGAATCAAAATCTTGTTGCAGTGGCCTGTGGCGCGAACATCAATTTCGCGCGTCTGCGTTTTGTTGCCGAACGTGCCGAATTGGGTGAAGAACGCGAAGCGATGCTCGCCGTGGAAATACCAGAACGTCCGGGCAGTCTTCGCTGTCTGTGTGAATTACTGGCCGACCGGAGCCTTACTGAATTTTCCTATCGAATGCGAGCTGGTGACCAAGCCCATATTTTCATGGGCGTTCAGGTGAGCGGGCCCGATGACAGATCGTCCTTGATTGGCCATCTCAACACGCACGGCTATCCATGCCTTGATCTCAGTGACGATGAACTCTCCAAAGTTCATCTTCGGCACATGGTTGGAGGTCGGCTCCCTGCCAGTGCAACGACCAGCCATGTGCAGGAGCTGCTGTATCGCTTCGAGTTTCCAGAGCGACCAGGGGCCTTAATGCGCTTCGTTACGGCTTTGCATCGCGACTGGAGCATCAGCATTTTCCACTACAGAAACCATGGAGCCGATGTGGGTCGGATTGTGGTGGGTGTTCTTGTCAGTCCAAACGATCTCAAGTCTTGGCAATCCTTCCTTCGCGACCTTGGTTACAGCAGTTGGGAAGAAACGAGTAATCCGGCATACCAATTGTTTCTTGGTGGATGATGAGGAGTGAATAGCCAAAACATCTACCAGCGTTACTTTGAAGCCGGTTCATAGGGGGAGGTCATGGCGCAAGGATTGGATCGAAGCAACATGCAGGAGCTCAATCTCTCCCTTCCAGCTCGCTTGGAGGCCATCCTTTATCTGAAGGGAAAATCTCTATCGGTTTCGGAGCTGGCCGAGCTAGCTGATGCCAGTGAAAAAGAAGCAGAGCAGGGCTTGCTCGCATTGGTCGCTGGCTATGCCCAACGTGATACCGCCTTGGAAATTCATGAAAACAGTGGCCGTTACAGCCTTCAACTCCGGGCTGGTCTTGGTGAACTTGTTCGTAATCTTTTACCGGTCAACCTCTCCACGGCAACGCTCAGAACGCTTGCCACGATTGCTTTGAAACGCCGAATCCTTCAGTCGGAGCTCGTTGAATTACGAGGGTCAGGCGCTTATGACCACATCAAAGAGCTACTCAGCCAGAACTTCATTGAGCGCAAACGCCAAAGCGAGGGGCGTTCCTATTGGCTCAGTCTTTCTGAAAAGTTTCATCGCACATTTTCTGTGCTTCCTGATAGAGGGATCTCAGAACCGGATCAGGCTGCATAAAGTTCATTCATAACTCTCTCAAGAAGCACCAATGGATTTGAGTTTTGTTTCCACCTTTCTGCAGATCATTGCGCAGACCCTGCAGATTTATTCCTTTGTCTTGATCGTTCGAGTGCTTCTTACCTGGTTCCCGAATGTGGACATGGGAAACCCTGTGCTCAGCACTGTGAGTTCGATCACTGACCCTTACCTCAATGCCTTTCGAGGCCTGATCCCTCCATTAGGTGGACTGGATCTTTCGGCCATTCTTGCGTTCGTTGCCCTGAGCTTGATGCAACAGCTCTTGGTGTCGGCCAGTTATGCGTTTGCAGGTGGATTTGGCACCTACGGCTAAGCCTGTCGTCAGCCATGGACCTCAGCGATGATCTCCGCTCCCCTTCAACTGCCCACGAGCTGATCGGTCACGCAGTTTCCTGAGGTTTTGGTTGGCCACTTCGTCCAGCTCGTAACCAAGTTCGCTGGCTAGTTGAGCGACATACCAGAGCACATCACCGAGCTCGAGAGCGATCTCAGCTCGTGCCTGATCGTCAAAGTGTCCTCCACGATCACGCAGCACCTTCTTCACTTTCTCTGCCACCTCCCCGGCCTCACCACTGAGGCCCAGGGTCGGATAGATGGGATTGCTGCCAGCATCGGGGTATAGAGCCGTCAGCCTTGCAGCGGCCTGATAAGCATTCAGGTCCATACGAATCATGTTGAAGAGAGTCATCATCCAACAACTTTTCGAGTCCCAAAGGGCAAGACGGTAGATTCCGCAAGCTTCAAGACCTGTGGATGGCTCAGATCGATCTAACCCGTAGAACCAAGATCGTGGCCACCATCGGGCCCGCAACGGAAAGTCCAGAAAGGATCCGTGAACTCATTCAAGCCGGAGCGACCACGTTTCGACTGAACTTCTCCCATGGAGACCACAGCGAGCACGCCGAACGAATCGCCACGATTCGGCAGGTGGCCCACGAATTGGGAGCTCATATCGGCATTCTTCAGGATCTTCAGGGTCCCAAGATTCGCTTAGGTCGGTTCGAAGAAGGTCCGATCACACTCGCGAAAGGGGATCAATTCGCCCTTACGGCGAAGCAGGTGCGATGCAATCAGACGGTTGCAACAGTGACCTACGACAAGCTGGCCGAAGAAGTCTCTGCTGGCAGTCGCATCCTTCTGGATGATGGCCGCGTTGAGATGAAGGTTGATCGTGTGGATAGCGTCGACCAGACCCTCCACTGCTTGGTCACCGTTCCTGGCGTGCTGTCCAACAACAAGGGTGTCAACTTCCCGGATGTGCAGCTCTCTGTCCGCGCCCTAACCCAAAAAGATCGCCAAGATCTGGCCTTTGGTCTTCAGCAGGGTGTCGACTGGGTTGCGCTGAGTTTCGTTCGCAACCCCTCTGACATGCAGGAGATCAGAGAACTGATTCGTAAGCACGGATACAGCACTCCTGTGGTTGCAAAAATCGAAAAGTTCGAAGCGATCGATCAAATTGACGCGATTTTGCCGCTTTGTGATGGCGTGATGGTCGCTCGAGGTGATCTGGGGGTTGAAATGCCAGCAGAAGAAGTCCCTCTTCTTCAAAAAGATCTGATCCACAAAGCCAACAGCCTGGGGATCCCGATCATCACGGCGACCCAGATGCTCGACTCCATGGCCTCAAGCCCTAGGCCTACGCGTGCTGAGGTCAGTGACGTTGCCAATGCCATTCTCGATGGCACTGATGCGGTGATGCTGTCCAACGAGACCGCTGTTGGTGACTTCCCTGTTGAGGCTGTTGAAACGATGGCGACGATCGCTAGACGGATCGAACGGGATTATCCTCAACGGCCCATTGATACTCATCTGCCGAGCACGATCCCGAATGCGATTAGTGGGGCCGTGAGCAGCATTGCCAGGCAGCTCAACGCGGCTGCGATCTTGCCTTTAACCAAAAGCGGTGCCACCGCCCATAACGTCAGTAAGTTCCGCCCCTCCACTCCGATCCTTGCGATCACCAGCGAAGTCAACGTGGCGCGCAAGCTTCAGTTGGTTTGGGGCGTGACTCCACTGTTGATAGAAACTCAGAAGAGCACCACCGCCACCTTCACTTTGGCGATGGCTTATGCCCAAGAGATCGGTGTGCTCAAAGACGGTGATCTTTGCGTGCAAACAGCAGGAACGCTTGCGGGAATCAGTGGTTCGACTGACCTGATCAAAGTGGGGATCGTGAGTGCTGTACTCGGACGAGGTACGGGTTTCGGAACTGGCTCTGTGAGCGGAAAAGTGCGCATTGCGATGTCTGCCAGTGATTGCGCCCGACTAGAACCCGGAGACATTCTTGTGGCTCGGGATACGTCAGCGGATTACCTCGACGGCATTCGCGATGCGGCAGCTGTGATCACAGAACAACCAGGTGAGGACTCACACGCTGCAGTCATCGCCAAACGCTTAGGCGTTCCCGTGATTACTGGGGTCGCCAATGCCACACAAGATCTCAGAGAAGGCGAAGTGGTCACCTTGCACGTGAAAGATGGTGTGGTTCATCGGGGAACCGGCAGCAACCAGGCGATGAAATTAGACACCATGCTCTGAGTTTGGTCCCATTCGCTCATGGCCAGCAAGTTGCCGCTTGCCGACACCGTCGGCATGGCTCTTACCACACTTAAAGCAAATCGCTTACGCAGCTTGCTCACGATGCTCGGCATCGTCATTGGAAACGCCTCAGTCATCACGCTTGTAGGTGTAGGGCGAGGGGCCCAAAATTTGGCAGAGAACCAGCTCAGCAGTCTTGGAGCCAATGTTCTGTTTGTGGTGCCTGGGAGCAACGACACGCGCAGGCAGGGGGTGGAATTTCCTCGCACCTTGGTTCTGGACGATGCCACTGCGATTGCTACGCAGGTTCCAAGCGTGAAACGTGTCGCGCCACAAATCTCAGCCAATGAAGTGGTTCAGGCTGGAGCGAGGAGTACCAGCGCCTCGATCTCAGGGGTCACACCCGCTTTTTTACCAGTGCGCAGTTTTGAAGTTGCCCAGGGTCGATTCATCAGTGCTGAAGATGAACAGAGTGCCAAGACCGTTGTGGTGATCGGGCCAGATCTTCGCGACAAACTCTTTCCCTCTGGTGCAGCGGTAGGCCAAAGCCTTCGCATTCGAGACCAGGGTTTCAGTGTGATTGGAGTGATGGAACCCAAAGGAGCGGTCTTTGGGTCAAATCAGGATGAAAATGCTTATATCCCTCTAACAACAATGGTGAGCCGTCTCACTGGCCGTAACCCAACCTATGGAGTGAGTCTCAGCTTCATTAGCGTTGAAGCAAAGGATGAGCAAAGTACTGGACCAGCCAAGTTTCAAATCACCAATTTGCTGAGGCAACGGCACCGCATTTTGCGCAAGGACGATTTTGCAGTTCGATCCCAAAAAGATGCTCTCACCATCGTTGGCACGATTACAGGCGGCCTAACGCTGATGCTCGGAGCGATTGGTGGCGTATCGCTGCTGGTAGGAGGCATCGGAATCATGAACATCATGTTGGTATCAGTGAGTGAGCGAACGGAAGAAATCGGTTTACGCAAGGCATTAGGTGCACGTAGTTCCGATGTGCTTCGACAGTTTTTAGTGGAGAGTCTTGTTTTGGCGAGCCTTGGTGGAGTGATTGGAACCGCACTAGGGCTTGGCACCGTCACAGCGGTTGCATTCCTGTCGCCTTTACCAGCAACGATTGGCGCCACAACAATTTTGGTCACTGTGGGCCTGTCTGGATCGATCGGTTTGTTTTTCGGCGTCGTGCCTGCCAAGCGTGCAGCCATGCTCGATCCGATCGTTGCATTACGAAGCCTCTAAATCCCCTTCCCCTGAAACAGCGGTTTAGGTAATGAAACTCTTACAGTCGTGTGACTCACGATGAATCCATGAATCAACGCTGGCGTCAGATTGCCCTTTGGATTCT
>NZ_JAKUHK010000109.1:0-6262 GCF_023630655.1 Synechococcus sp. MU1655
CAGCTGGTCCTGGTGCCCTTTAACCGCCAACTGGCGCAGCTCAGTGCAGCCGACTTTGTGGAGCAGGTGCTGCTCAATGGTCTCAAGGCGCGCCAAATCGCCGTGGGGGCCAACTTCCGGTTTGGGCGGGGGCGAGAAGGTGATACCAACACCCTGCGGCAGTTAGCGGAAGCGGCTGGGGTGAAGGTGTCGGTGTTGCCACTTTTGGAAGATGCCGGAGGCCGGATGAGCAGCAGCCGCATTCGCGAAGCGCTCTCGAATGGTGATCTCCAAACCGCCAGCGCACTGCTCGGCCGCCCCTATCGCTTCCGTGGAACCGTGGTGCGCGGACGCGGCTTAGGTCGTGATCTGGGCTGGCCCACCGCCAATCTGCAAGTGGACGGGCGCAAATTTTTGCCAGGTCTTGGGGTCTATGCCGCTCGCGCCTGGACCCAGGGCGATGGCGAAGCGCTTCCGGCAGTGATGAATCTCGGCCCCCAGCCCACCGTGGACCCCAACTCGCCTTCAGCCGTAGAGGTGCATCTGCTCGATAGGCGCATCGAACTCGTCGGTCAGGAGCTTGTCGTGGAGCCGGTGGAGCGGCTGCGCGGACAACAACGCTTTTCCGGCCTCGACGAGCTCAGTGCACAAATCGGTAAGGACGCCGATGCAGCCCGTCAACGACTTCAGGCGACGGCTGGATAGGCATTCGACAGTCCCCAGACGATGAACACACCAATGCCGCCCAAGAGGATGATCCCCCAAACCAGTACGTGCATGGTGCTCTCGGATCCGCTGTTGTCCATGGCCGCCAGGGAGCATGCGATCCTTCTCAGACTGCCATGGAGCCGATGGTTGCCGAAGCAGACGCCAACCTGCGAGTGGCACGGCTCATCGACGCCAACCTGGATCGAGCACGAGAAGGGCTGCGTGTCATTGAAGACTGGTGTCGCTTTGGACTGGATCGGGACGATTTCGTCGTAGCACTTAAAGACTGGCGTCAGCGATTGGGGCAACGGCATCACGATCGCTACCGCCGCGCCCGTTCCAGCGCAACAGACGTTGCCGCCGGCCTAGGCCATCCCGCTCAAGCGAGTCGTTGCTCCGCCCCAGCGATCATCAAAGCCAATGCCAGCCGGGTGCAGGAAGCCCTGCGCGTGTTGGAGGAATTTGGGCGGAATCTCGATCCAGACCTAGCCAGCACCGCAGCTGAGATCCGCTACGGGCTCTATGACCTGGAGGCGCGGATTCTCGAAGCCTGCGGACGTCAGCGCAGGCAGGAACGCCTCGAGGCCGCCAAGCTTTGCCTGATCACGGATCCAGATCGAGACAACAACCTGGAGCGGTTACTGCACGGTGTTGAATCCGCTCTGATGGCCGGCGTCAACCTGGTTCAATACCGCCGCAAACAGGGCAATGACCAACAACGCCTGCTGGAAGCGCAAGCCCTAAAGACACTGTGCAATCGCTTTGAGGCCCTGTTCATCGTCAACGACCGCATTGATCTTGCGCTCTTGGTGGATGCCGATGGCGTGCATCTCGGCCAGGACGACCTCCCCCTCTCAGAGGCGAGACAGCTGCTCGGCCCAGAACGCTTGCTCGGACGTAGCACCCACCGCCTCGAGCACCTGCTCGAGGCCCAGCAAGCGGGCGCCGATTATCTGGGCGTTGGCCCCGTCTTCGCCACCAAGACCAAACGCGATCGCAGCCCAGCCGGCCTGAGCTGGGTGACGGAAGCCAGCCGTCACGCTGCCGTGCCCTGGTTTGCGATCGGTGGCATCGATGTTGAAACGATCCCCTCGGTTCGCGCTGCAGGCGCGCAACGCGTTGCCGTCGTGAGCGCGATCATGGGTTCCAATGATCCGGAAGGAGCCAGCCGGACCCTGCTCCAAACCCTCATTTAACCCCCCTTGCTTTGGTGCCATGCAATTCACGGTGAACGGCGAACGGCACAGCCTTGACCCATCAGCCGCAAGGCTGGATCAAGTGATCCAGCAGCTTGGCCATCACCCACGCCTGGTTGTTGTGGAATACAACGGCTTAATCCTGACGCCAGAACTCTGGGAAGCCCAGCAGGTTCAAGACGGCGACAATCTCGAGATCGTCACCATCGTGGGCGGTGGTTCCTAGAGTTGTTGAAGTGTGATATGCCGTTTTGGCCTCCTCCAAACTCCGCCCCCAGGCTGGTCAAATCAGACGCTGGCTCTCTGGATTGCTGGTGCCACTCTTCGTTGTTGGCCTCCTGTTGATGAGTCCTCAACCCAGCGAAGCCGCCCGCGGCGGTCGGATCGGAGGAGGCAGCTTCCGCGCCCCGTCCATGCCAAGAAGCGGGGGATATAGCCGCAGCTACGGAGGCGGTGGATACGGCCGCGGAGGCGGAATGGGGTTTCCGTTCATCATTCCGATCTTTGGATTTGGCGGAGGAGGCCTGTTTGGCTTCTTAGTGCTCGCGGCGATCGTGGGTGTGTTGGTCAATGCAGTGCGCAATGGCAGTGGGGGCGGATCCCCCGCAATCGGCGGTGGTTATCAAGCCCCCAGGGAGCTGTCCAACGGCCCCGTGTCCTTGCTGCAACTGCAGATCGGACTGCTCGCAAGTGCCAAGTCGTTGCAAACCGATTTGCGTCAGCTCGCGGCATCCGCTGACACCAGCTCATCCTCGGGCCTGCAACGGGTGCTGCAGGAAACAACCCTGGCTCTCCTGCGACAGCCCGATCTCTGGGTGTACGCCAATGTGGAATCAGGCAGCGTTCCCTTCAACACGTCAGAGTCGACATTCAACCGCCTGTCGATGACCGAGCGCAGTAAGTTACGCGCTGAAATCACGACCAATGTTGGTGGTGTTCGAAACGGCAACGCAGCGGAGTTAAGCAGCAGCGGTGATGCCGATGCCACCAACGAATTCATTGTGGTCACGGTGCTTGTGGCCAGTCGCCAAAGCATGAAGCTCAAGCAAGCCGACAGTGGAGAAGCCCTGCGCGAAACGCTGCGCATTCTTGGATCCACATCCTCCTCCGACCTGATGGCCCTTGAGGTGATCTGGCAACCGGATGGAAGCGGCGACGTTCTCAGTGCCGACGAGCTGGTGATGGCGTATCCAAACCTCCAGCACCTCTGAATTCAATTTAAGAAAATCTTCCGCCAAATTCTCTCAACCAATCAAGCGGTCAGGGTTTCAACTCAATAGGTTTAAATCCCTATTACTTGAGTTGAGCTTTGACCTCCACTGCTCCACGCTTAGACCCCAGAGCCATGCAGTGGCAGACGAATGGCGAGCTCGATCAAGGCGACCTCATCGAATTGGTTTGCCATCTCCGCAACGTGGAATGCGACCAACACAGTGATGAGCTTTCACGCTTAGGGCACAAGCTCACTGAGGATTCCCAAACCAATCTCACGTCGCAAAAGCAGGCCACCTGAGTCAGATCCGCCTTTGCAGAATTCGCAAGGCAGCCATGGCTGCTCCGTAACCGTTATCAATATTGACTACCGCTAGGCCTGGAGCACAGCTCGCAAGCATTCCATCGAGTGCGGCCCGTCCACCAGCACTGACGCCATAACCCACCGATACCGGCACGCCGATCACCGGTTGGGGCAACAGGCCAGCAAGCACCGTTGGCAGGGCTCCTTCCATGCCCGCGCAAGCAATCAGCACCGACGACTGCTGAAGTTTCGGCAATTGATCCAAGAGCCGATGCAACCCGGCAACCCCCACATCCAGCAACAGGCCTGCATCAATGCCATGCCACTTCAAGGCCAGTTGTGCTTCGGCAGCTACTGGGAGATCGCTGGTGCCGCCACTGAGCACCGTCACCGAGCCAAGCTCCGGTCGCAAGGTCGGCGGGGCTCCCGACGTTAAACATCGGGCCCGGGCCTCAAAACGAACAAGCTCGGTGTTGCAGCGTTGGAGAACGGCCTGAGCCTTGATCTCATCCACACGCGTGACGAGAGCTGGCTGATCCCTGACTGCGAAGGCTTCAAGGATGGCCACGATCTGCTCCGCCGATTTGTGCAGACCCCAGATCGCTTCGCTGATGCCGAGACGATCGTTCCGCTGCCAGTCGAGACGGATGTCGTCGCTACTCATGGCGGTAACAGCTCTCCTTCAAAGACCAGCGGGAACGGATTGTCCATCGTCTGAGGAAGCGCCATGGCGTTGCGCGCAAGCTGCTCAAAGCGGGCCTGAACCTCTTCCACCTGTTCGCTGGGGATTGCTTTCCAAGCCTGACGACTCGACCACCGAATCAAAAGAGTGCCCTCCTCTGTGTCGGGGTCCCAAAGCAGATCGCGACCCAGAAATCCAGATTGTTGAGCCAACCAAGGCTCCCAGCTACCTCGTTCCGCTTCCAGCCAAGCCTCCCGTCCTTGCTCGGGCACCGAGATGCGCAAATGTTCAATGACGGCAACATCGTATCCACCGTCTGGATCTGCAAACGCAGCGAAACGAACATCAGCCGATTGCCCCATCAGCACCAACGCAACACTCATCAGAGTGGCGACCCTAATCATCAACAACCGGAATCGCTGCAGGAGGCTTTGCATCAAAGTGCATGCAAGAGGGCCACGGCCTGACATGAGATCCCCTCTTCCTGACCTTCAGGGCCCAACTTTTCGTTTGTGGTGGCTTTCACACCCACCTGGTCTGGAGCAACACCAATCCTGAGAGCAATGGCCGATCGCATCGCCTCAATGTGAGGCTTGAGCTTGGGACGCTCAGCGATCAACACCGCATCCACATTGACCACGCCCCAGCCGCGTGCCTTGACCAAAGCCACCACCTGCTCTAACAGCACAAGGCTGTCGGCTCCTTTCCACTGCGGATCACTGGGGGGGAAATATTTGCCGATGTCACCAAGAGACAACGCCCCCAAGAGAGCGTCCATGATCGCGTGCACCAACACATCAGCATCGCTGTGACCATCGAGACCTAGCCCTGCAGGATGCTCCAACTGCTGACCACCAAGAATCAGAGGCCTACCAGGCACTAACCGGTGGACGTCATAGCCATTGCCGATTCGAAGGGACGGAACCGAAGAGGTCATCAAGGGGACGGAAACAGGTCGAACGATTTCACTCGCCTGTCTCAACAACTGGCGATTGATTCATCGAGGCGTGATTTTAAGGGCAACAGCAACACCAGAAGCGATGACATGCTCCTGACAAGCGCCACTCAGATCGCATGACCCTATAGATCGTAGGCGCGAAACAAACGCCACCCATCTCAACTCAAAGAATCAAGAAAATTGCCAAAACAAGCTCCTTACAACACACAAAGCAGAGCAAATAGAAGAGCAGCTCAAGCAAAAGACGCCATCAAAAACGAACAATCAGTCCAGAACTAAAACACGGGCCAGAACAAACGAATAGCACTTCACCAGCCCCACGAAAGCAAGCAATTGACCCACCACAAGGCATCACTCAAGCAACCAACTCATCATCAGAAATAAACAAAGATAACCAGGAAAATAGCAACTCTTCAAAAGAAACATCAACATGCCTCTTTGAAAACATCATCATCTCTCATCGACAACACAGCAGGAGATGCAAAGGCCTGACGATAGAAAAGAGCGAAGGACCAGGGGTTTGGTCCTTCGTGATCCGGTTAGTCAGAGGAATGATGCTTCATTCCTCTATTTCCTCCGGAGCCTGTGATGAACTAACGGGAGATAACCATGCCACCTGGCAACCCGCCTCCACTCAGCGTCTGGATTGCCTGCCTCTCAATCGGAGTGGGTTTGGGCGGAACATTAATGCAGATCCTCATGAGATTTTGAAAGCTATCCATTGAGAGCTGCACAACAAACACCAAGCCAAGATATCTGCGGAAAATCGCGCCAGCCTGATCAGAACGAAGCAATCAACAACGAAAAAGGGAACCCCCTAGTCGTTAGTTTTCCGTTCTGGCTGTAAGACCTAGATCAATAGAGAGCCCATGGAGCAGATGGTCTAGATGTTGCCGACCATCATCATGAAATATCTCAATGAGAAGATTCGACCATGTCTCATCTCCAAAAATCAAAGCTATAACGAGCCTACTCGGAGAACGGGTTTCATTCAGCGCTTGAGTTGCTGAGAATTCAACCCCCCTCAAGATGATCCTCACCACTATTGATTGACAGCGATCTAATCAGGAAGATCACAAATCAGCTGCTCCTCTTCCATGGAAATACTTGCATCACTTAAAGCAATTCATTTTGCAATCTCAAGCAACACATTCATCGTTTAACGCATCAATCTGTTTTCAGTCGTCACTGAAGCCCCAGAGCTCTGCTTTCAACGCCCATCG
>NZ_JAKUHK010000110.1:0-6225 GCF_023630655.1 Synechococcus sp. MU1655
CTAACGCTGGTTGTGGTGAATATTCTCAGCGTCACGATCCCGCTTGAAGTCAGGCGAGTGATTGATGACTTACAAGACGGGTTCGCAATCTCCGACGTGCTGCGTCAAGCCGGCTTCATCGTGCTGCTGGCCACGAGCATGGGAATCGCGCGGCTGATTTCACGCCAATTGGTGTTTGGAGTTGGGCGGCAGGTTGAGGTGGAATTACGCCAAAAATTATTTGATCAGATGCTGCTGCAAGAGCCCGGCTGGGTGCAGCAAACGGGAAGTGGAGAAATTATTAGCCGTGCCACGAGCGATGTTGAAAACGTCAGAAGACTTCTTGGCTTTGCTGTCCTCAGCCTGACCAACACCGTCTTGGCATACGCCTTCACGCTCCCAGCAATGTTGGCAATTGATCCAGGGCTCACCGTTGCAGCGATCGCGTTGTATCCAGTCATGCTCGGTTCGGTGCGCTTGTTTGGCGGCCGGATGATGCGCCAACAGCGACGCCAACAGGAAGATCTAGCGGGTCTAAGTGAGCTCATTCAAGAAGATCTTTCCGGCATCGCGGCGATCAAGATTTACGGACAAGAGGCTCCGGAACTAGACGCCTTTGGCACTCGAAACAAAAACTACAGAGATTCAGCCATTCGCTTGGCTCGAACCCGCAGCACCCTTTTTCCACTATTAGAAGGAATTTCCTCCATCTCTTTGCTGCTCCTGATTGCCCTTGGCAGTGGGCAGTTGGAACGGGGAACGCTCACCATCGGCGGTTTGGTTGCGCTCATCCTTTATGTGGAACGACTGGTCTTTCCAACGGCGTTGTTGGGCTTCACACTCAACACTTTTCAGACGGGCCAGGTGAGCCTGGAGCGGGTTGAGGAATTGCTATCTCGCCAACCTCGGATTCGAGATCCCCTCGAACCCGTTGCAGTTCAACAAGGGATGCAAGGCGAACTGATCGCAAATAATTTGCATATTCGATATGACGGAAGCGATCAAGACACCTTGAGAGGCCTTTCGTTCCGCATTGCGCCTGGCGAATTGGTGGCTGTTGTTGGTCCTGTTGGTTGCGGAAAAACCACCCTTGCCCGAGCCCTTGGTCGCATGGTGGAAATCCCTGAGGGACAGCTGTTTCTGGATGGCTTCGACATCACACAATTTCGACTCCAAGACCTCAGAGAACAGATCGCTCTTGTGCCACAGGAGGGCTATCTGTTCACGAGCAGCCTTGCCGACAACCTTCGCTACGGAGAGCCTGAAGCAGGCATGGATCGCGTCGAAGCAGCAGCTGATCAGGCCCGATTGCTCGCCGATGTGAAAGGTTTCCCCGATGGTTTTGACACCTTGGTGGGAGAGAGAGGGATCACGCTCAGCGGAGGTCAACGGCAACGGACGGCCCTTGGCAGAGCCTTGTTGATGACATCACCGTTATTGGTTTTAGACGACGCACTAGCCAGCGTTGACAACAACACCGCCGCAGAAATTCTCGCGTCCGTCCGTCGGCAAACGCAACGCACGATTGTGATGATCAGCCACCAATTGTCGGCTGCAGCTGCTTGCGATCGGATTCTTGTTCTGGAACAGGGCCGCCTCGTCCAACAAGGCCATCACAACGAACTCATCACCATCCAAGGTCCTTATCGCAGCCTTTGGGAGCGCGAGCAGGCGGCAGAACGCTTGGATGCCGTTGCTTGAAACATGAAACGCTTATCCATAAAGCCACGACAAATCTTGCGTTCGGGGCTTAGCTGGATCAAAAGGTTTTAGCGATGTCTTCCAGCCCTCCCTTCGCGGTGCGCTGCACCCTCACCTTCGGCGACGTCTATGGCCAAATCTTGGCCTGGATGGCAGTGATTTTTGTGAGTTTGGCCTCCGGTCTGGCCCTCATGGGATCTTCTAAGCCGCTTTTCGCGCTTGTGGGTGTTGGTCTGATTCTTGTCTTGAGCTTGCCGTTCCTTTTATTCGCCTTTGTCACGACTCTGCTGAATCACATTCAACTGGAACCCAAATCAGTTGCCTAGGGTTTTGGCATTGGCTTACTTGCAATGCTGCCTTCCTGGCTTACTGGACAAACCTCACCCTCACAGCCGTCCAGCGATCAAGGGCGGCATGTGGTGCTCGGGACTGCACTGAATGCGCCGCTCATGGACGATCAGGAAGAGGCCCTGTTTGGTTGCGGCTGTTTCTGGGGAGCTGAGAAAGGCTTTTGGAGACTTCCTGGTGTGGTTTCAACAGCCGTTGGTTATGCGGGCGGGAAAGTCGAAAATCCAAGCTATGAACAAGTTTGCAGCGGACGCACAGGCCACTCGGAAGTCGTGAGGGTGGTTTGGAGCACGACGGCCATTGATTTCAGTGATCTCTTGAAATTGTTTTGGGAATGCCACAACCCAACGCAAGGCGATCAACAAGGAAACGACCGTGGCAGCCAATATCGCTCAGCGATTTACACCAGCACAGAGCACCAAGCGGAGCTGGCAGTCGCAAGCCGGGATTGGTATCAGTCTGCATTGAACAAACAAACCCCCGCTGCAATCACAACGGAGATCGCGGCCGACCAAGTCTTTTTTAGGGCGGAGGAGTACCACCAGCAATACTTAGCTCGACCAGGCAGCAGGCCCTATTGCTCAGCCATGCCAACTGGTGTTTTGCTCGGAGACTTCGCAGGTGCAAACTACAAACTTCCAAGTTCGGTTTGGAGCCACTACGACTGGTCCATCAGTCACTGTGTTTTACGCGGTGACAACAGCCCCATTTCTCTGAAGGATTAAACCCATGAACAACGCCTTGCCAGACAGGGTCGTCATGGCTGCAATTGCGCTCACACTTGTTGTGGTGTTCGTTTTGATCTTCAGCTTGAGACCCAATGACAACAACACAGAGCCATTTCTGTGGAAAGAGCAATCCACCCCAAGCGGAAGCTCCTTGGCGATTTGATCACAAACAGAGATTTGAATGGGAAAATCAGCTTATTTAGATCAACTAAGGCACCTAAAAAAGGTACGTGAAGCCCTCACCTGACTCACGCCAGCCCCGTCGGCTGCACCCATTACCTAAGGGGTTGGTGGAGCTCTATGGCTTGATTGCCGTTTTGGTGGTGCTCATTCCTGAGTGGCTTGCGGATGGAACGCTTGCCTTAAACGAGCGCCCTAGCCGCTCTGCAATGCCGATGACCAGCAGAGCTTGGCGCACCCTGCCTGAGCTCCAGTTAGCTTCAATGACGCTCAGTGAGTTGCGTCTCCTTGCAAGGGATTTACGCCTCTGGGGTTACAGCAGCGACCCCCGCGACAAATTGACAAATCGACTGCTGAAACGCTCCACACGGTTGAACAAAGCGGGGAATGCGCTGTGATAGCTTCCTTCTGACGGGGCGTAGCGCAGCTTGGTAGCGCACCACTTTGGGGTAGTGGGGGTCGTGGGTTCAAATCCCGCCGCTCCGATTTCAAAAAGCTCAAATCCCTATCAAAAAGCCGGTTCTAAGAACCGGCTTTTTGATGACCTGCACTATCACTTCAACAGTCTTATCACTGCCCAGTCCATTGCATAGTGCGTTGAGATAAAGCCTCGGAAAATAAACAGAATCAAAGACAATTGGCGATCTAGGACACCACTAACGATTCAGTCAGCAGCTTGGCACGACTGGAATGTCATGTTCCAAGCATGAAGTGCTGCGTCTTCACTTCCAAGTTGCTGTGCAGCGATAGGACGTTTCACCACCCATGCCAATCTCAATCGACATGCATGACGTACCTATCACTTTTTTTCCTTGTGGAACTTTGGATAAAGCTCTGTTTGTCGCGACCTCCTCATCCATCGCCTGTTCAGTCACTGACCCAGCAACGGCAACCCCAGTGGTTCCCAGCACGATGACAGCAGCTGTCAACAACAGAATGGCTTTCATCAGCAAGAGACAAAGAAGATTAACTCCTCTCTAGCAAAACATTTAGGATTTGCCAAAAGCCGCCATCAACACAAGCCTGAAAAGCCTTGTTAAAAGCAAAATCACGGCGATTAGCCTCAACAAAATCCAAAAAGAATTAACTGCTTATTGTTATTTAGTATCAAACAATTCGCCAGCCATCGTCTTATAAAGCTTCAAGGATGCACCTGGACGACGCTTTCGGTTTGGCAAGCCCTGTCCCGGCAGAAGCTTTTCTGAAGCAAAATTAACCGGAAGAGCAACCTCACCTAGTTTTTGGGATTCTGCGAGCTCTTGAGCAATCGATTCCGCTGTCGTAAGTTCCCACTTCATCTCACTGGAAGAAGGATCTAGCTCTTTCTTTCTGTCTTCAGATTCACTTGGAGACGCTGGAGCTGAATCAGAGGCTGCGATAGATGCCGATGCACGAGCCAAAGGCCGGAGAAGCGCGAACCCAAGCGTCAACACCAGCAAGGAGATCACTGTGCTGGGAAGGCCCAGTGATCGGCCCAGGAAATTCCAAACAATTCCTGATCCAGCCAGGCCAAACACGCCAATTACCGCAAGCAGCGGACCTATCAATTTAAGAAGTAGCTTTTTCATCGGGCCATTTCGACGAGTTTCAGACCCTCACTGTGGCTTAGATCAACGCTCACGACAAACCTCCTAGGCAATACTTTCAAACAACTCAAGAAAGCAGAGGCAACAACAGCATCAAGCCTGAAACGCAGAGATCATCAATGACTTCAGCAATGATCGCGTCAGCTGTCACTGCGCCTAATCCCACTCCATTCAACATTCAGGCTAGTAAAACATCATTGCCTTTATTCTTTCATTTGATACTGATCTCCTTTTCTTTTGAATAAAAAGAACCGAGCCTGTCTTCGTAGTCTAAATCATCCGGCATCAATACATTCATGGACTTAGAGATCGGCAAGCTAAACAGACTCGATCAGATTTCATTCGCCCACCCATGGATTCCAAAGCGTGACTTAATATTAATTCTGCACCATACATTCCACAGATTTGCAGATAAATACTCTGGCCAGATACTACAGATGCATCTGGATCGCTGGACCGATATGGCATGCAGCATCTCTGAACACGAAATGAAAGACTTCATGTCACGCGTGAAAGAATTTGCAGTATTTGAAGACTAGTGCTATTTCCATTTTTAGAAATTCAATAACAAACAAGACAACAAAGCCCGATGGGCATGGCACAGCCATGATGGCCAATAACCCCTAGAGGTCATCAGCAGGGATTCCAGCTCGGTGCCTCTGAAGCCTGAACCAAGAGCAATTCGGTAGGTCGATCACCAATACACCAAGAGCAATGCCCTTGCTGATTGAAAGTTCCTTGATCGCCACCGAAACTGATATCCCCAGGCCCCATTTCCACCACTGTGCCGTCCATGGTTTTCACTGCCCAATGACCGCGCAGAGTCATGATCCATTGAGGAGCAGGATTTTCATGCCACGCAAACACATCTCCAGGCATCAAGATCAGCGTGACCAGTTGACTTTCAACCGGGGAGTGATGTGCACACCATATTGGCGCAGCACCTTGAGCAAAAACAGATTGCTGGTGATTATTCAACGCATGAAGTGACTGAGAGCTGGTTCCCTTTTCATTGACCCAGAGACGCCAGTACTTAATTATTGGTGATTGCATTGTTTAACAAAGACAGTCATATTTTATCGTTAATAGCATAGAACGAAATCCCTACAATCAATACACTCAAAAGGCTACCGATGTGCATTCAATTCAAGGAATGACAATCTGATTTTAAGGCAACTGAAGCCTTCCAGACATTCAACGTTGACCAAGTGCTTGTTGCCATCGATCAGCCAAGGATTCAATCGCAGATTGTGGTCCAGAAAGACTGAGAAGAGGATTGGCAAGATGGCGGGATGCTGCCAAACGCAAAGCAGTGCCATCAAGGGTCTCTAAAGCCTCCATGCAGTCATGGTCATGCTTATCGGGAAGGCCAAGGCCTCGGAGCTGAGCACGACGTTCAGCTCTCTGACCGGTTGTTTGAGAGGCATGGGCCAACTGACCACGTAATTTGGCCCGCGCCAGATTGAGGTCTGTGCTCACAAGGGTGTGTTCCATCAGTTCCTGCCAACTCATCATCAGCAGGTTCAAGCTCGTTAAGGCCTTGTCGACCGCGGTTGAAGCATGCAAAACAAAAGGTGAGGCTTTGGCTCTTGCTGGATGGTGCACGCCGACGTCATAGGCCACGCCGTGGTCTTCGCGAAGCCGGCGAAAAAGCAAGCTGGACATACCGGTACCCAAATGGGTTTGCAGCAAACGAAGCGCAA
>NZ_JAKUHK010000111.1:0-6224 GCF_023630655.1 Synechococcus sp. MU1655
GGCCTCTCCGCCCTGCCCGCAGCGCGTGCCACCTCGATCAATTACGTCCAAGTGGTGTTTGCGGCACTGTGGGGCGTGCTGTTTTTTGCCGAACCGATTACAGGTGCTGTGGTGCTGGGAGCCCTGTGCGTCTTGGGGGCCACGCTGATCAGCCTGAGTGCCAGGACTGCTCGAAAAGCTGAAAGCTGAAAGCTGTCGGCTGACAGATCAAGGCGAATCAATCGGCAAAGGCTGGGTGATCCAATCTTGTGAAGTTCCGTCGCTCGAACCAACCGGTTGGGCTAAACGCCAACTTTGACCCCGTTCACCCCGCTCTAAGAACAACTCAAAAGGACTATCAACACGCACTGAATCTGCGGGAAGCCTCCAATCGAAGCGACCGGTGAGATGAATTCCACGTTGCTCACCAAGACGGATCGACTCCTGCTCTTCTACGCGCACACGACTCACATCTGGGACACCAACAGGCTCTAACTCCAGGGACTGGGCAATCGCTGTTTGAGTCAATTGAATTTGCAGCCCAAGCGCTTTCAGCAACACGCCACGGGGAGGTTGATCGGATGGTCCACAACCGGTTAAACCAAGGTTGAGAAGCAACAGCACGCAAAGAACGAGCACACGTTGAACGTTGCGCTTTAGCGATCGAATCCAACCGTTCAGACTTGGCGGAGCGGGCGGCATGAGCAGCCAATCAATGCTGATAACGATAGTTGCCAATTGGATCAATCTTGATGGCAATCCAGCAGTCAAGGGGCAAAACAATCCGCCCCATGCGGATGACTGCAGAATCAGGCATGGGGTACAAACTGATTACTTTTTCTTGGCAATCCGTACCACTTGAGGATTGAGAGGGCAGGCCAAGGCGTGAAACGGTTTGTGATGACCTTCAAAAATCAAGCTCCCCATCGGTTGAGCATGAGCGGTATGAATTTCCATGAGTGAATACATCGATGCATTCGTTCTAGAAAGGCAGTGAGCCAGATGCGGTCAGTAAAACCACTCATCCATGGTGGTCATCATCCACACCCGTCTGGTCAATCGCCGCAGCTCAGGGCCAGCGGTTGTGATGGCGACCATGACGATGCAGTCGGCGATCGAATGAGCAAAATCGGCTGATTCCATTCTTCGTTGATCAAAGGCGGCCCCACACTCCACCCTTCACGAAGCGAATCAGACGCTTGGAATCACTCATGAGGCACGCCATTCCCAATTTCGGTGGTTTCTGCTCTGAAGGCAATGCGCCTTTACACCGATGGCAAGGGTGCGCTGCTGACACAAACTATGGACATCGAGATCGGAGGCGCTTTGACAGACGACACTCCACCTGAGTTATCAGCAGAAGCAAGCTGACTTCAGGTCCCTGCTCCAACAGTCTCAACAAGACGTGGGTTGTTCCTTTGGTAGGCAATGCCTTGCGCGCCACGCCAATCGATGCTCCACCTGCACCGTCCTAGGTGCCCTACGGAGAACACGACCCCACACCTAGAGCTCCGGCCCCAGGTGATCCTGCAGACAGTCGCTTCGCACCAATCTTTCAGTTCACTGTGTTCGATACGAGGTCCAGACTTCCGCGATACAGATTCACTGATTAATGGTCTGCGATATGCATAAACGAGCGAGTTAGGCCGTCTTTCCTATCTGGGAGGGGCGGCCTCTCTTCATGGGGCTTTGTTGTTGTTCATGCTCAGCAGTGCTGACGTGGACAGCATGAACAGGCCTCCTCCGATGGGCGTTGAAAGCAGAGCTCTGGGGCTTCAGTGATGACTGAAAACAGATTGATGCATTCACTAAAAATTGAATGCACAGGCCTCCCTAATACAACAATTTTTGAATCACATACCACTCTCCTGAATCCACCTAGGCAGGCTCTGACTCAATGATCCTTGCCTGCACAAGGGCTTTCGCTCTCACCGCACATAGTCGCTCTTATCTTTTCACTTTGGATCGATGCTTACCTTCCCCCCACAGAAGGATTAAAGCTCTTCCTTTAGACGAGCAGGACCACTCTCCCTGCATCCATGACCGACTAACAATTATCACTGTGAAGCATGTAATCTCCCCTGCACAAAAGCAAACATCCTAAAGCCTGCCGAATGGGAAAGGAAGCCAAGAGAGCTCCAAGTCTAGTAGACAATTAATCTTCACTGGTTAAATACAATACCTCCATAAATTGCTGGGGCAACTGCTCTGGTGCAGACCCAAGAATTGGCGCTTCAGACCCCAAGAACTCAAGAACTACAACGCAACCGATCAGGGCAAAAGGCAGTGGAATGAACTTCATCAGACAATTCTCCTTTCTCTTGCGAAAGATGTAGCGTTCCATTTCTTATCTCCAAGTCCCAAAACCCTAACCAGTCAGCTCAAAGGTTAAATGAGCAGGTGATGAACACCAATTAAGATTTTTCTTATCTTCCAAGTTATCGGTTAACCCTTGGAGTGAAATAACCCCTACAGAGCCATCTAGAGATGGCAATGAACAAGAAGATACTCCTGCTTCCTGTTCTGATTTTGTGAGTCTCCTGGTCTTTGGTGAGAAAGAAGCATCGAAGGACTTGCGTATTGCCTTTCGGCACCTCCTGAACAACCTTCAAGCAATTCAATTTCTGGTTCCTGCATAATGTTGGTCCTGACATAGCCAGCCACAACGTTGCCCATTCCTCGCACCATATGCCCTGTAATCGTCTTCAAGACCTAAGGAAGGTCGTGACAGACCAAAGTCAGCAAGGTCAACCGATGACGCACGATTCGCATCGATTGGGACGAATCATTCATGGCCACGAGCTTTGATTGTCGTGTAACCGCGACATAACAGAGGCTCAGGCCTATCAACTCTGGTGGTGAACCACCGTCGAACGGATGGTCGAGTGGTCGTGACCAGGACCTATCCAGTGGTAGGCAGTCGCGGTCCAATGCAGATCCATCTTGGCGGCCATGCCGATTGCCTCCTTTGAGTTCAACGATGACAAGCAGAATCTCTGCGCAAACAGCCAAGGACTGAAGTTTGAACTGTTCAGCAATGGGTGAGCATCGTTACAAACACAAATAGAGAGATGCAAGATCCTTTGTCCAGCGGCGTCGAGCTGCTGACAAAAGGGAGAGAGCGAGCGGCTTGAGAAACCGCTCGTTTTTTTTGATCCGTGATCGACGACTAAGGGCTCTGACTGAATCCAGCCAATGAGGTTATGTTCAAATTCAGGACATCTAAGGATCGTCAGACAAAAGAAAACCCCGCCAAAGGCAGGGTTTCTCGGCTTCTTATAGGGCGTGTTGCCTTGTTTCCACTCCGTGAAGAAGCCCTCCTCACACAGCCATTCTGCGTCTGGACTGGCACTGTGCCAGTGTTAACCAACACTAAAGCAATTGTCACACCGCTTCCGAGGGCCATGGTCCAGCCAACTCCCGACAACTTGACTGCTCAACCCAGCTGCAAATAGATGCGTTGGCGTCTGTGATACCAAGGATTGGAGCGAACTGCTGATTGAAAGCGCTCAATTCAGGAGTAAAAGCACTGGCAATCGCAGGACATCGGCTTTATTCACGCAACTCACTCATTCGTCACAGCTATTGAGAACTTTTCTCACTTGCTGTGACGACGTCTACCAAAGAATGGTTTGGTGACTCTTTGGACGGGGTCAACAGTCCCACAATCAATCAACTTCTTGCGATTTAGAAGCCCGCAAGAGGTTGAGGGACATTGTCTGGCCCTCAACTGCTTTCCAAGGCTTCATCCCTTCCATAGCGACAGGAAGACTGGAAGAGCCATTGGACTCGATCATCCTTAAGACAAGGCCAAGAACAAATCAGAGCAGCACCCGTCGACAGGGACTATTGACATTTGTCAAAGGCAAATCCGAATTTTCTTTCCACAACAACTCCATCAACACGGACAATTGATGTTTCATAAAGATCACAGGTTTTCTTTTTGAAATCAGACATTTCATCAGGATCAAAAACAACAGCATTTGCATATCCTCTTTCTTTCATTGTCCTCTTCACGCAATCCTTATCCCAGAGCTGAGCTTTTTTCTCCCAGCGGCCTGCACTTCCAAGACGAGAATAAACCTCAGTACCTTCAATAACACAATTATCCTTCACATTATCCCATTGCTCAAACGTCATAATAGTGAGACCATCTGGATGATTGGCATTCGTTTCTGCTTTTGAATAAGGCAGCGAAAACATTGAGATCGACGCTGCTCCTAGTCCGGCCATTGCAACAAAAATTTTAAGACGGCTCATCGTTTCACTCTTTTAATCACATTGTAGCCATAAGAGAAAAAAGCCTCAAGTCACTATGAAATTTTGGAAGACGCGATTAACGAAGCAGCTTGATCTTCAACTCCATGCCAATCATTCACATGGGGATTCAAGACCCAAGTGAGCAGACCAAAGCAGGCAACCATGACTCAAAGGCCTATTGGACAAGCTCTACTGGGTTAACCAAGATTCTGCAATCGCTGCCTCCAATGGATTCATCGCTATCAAAATCTTCGAAAGAGTCCAGGTTTTTTGTTTTTCTCATCGATGATCTCTTCGATCATCCGAATGGGGCTAAAATGAACATTAACATCAATTTTTTTTACAACACTATGAGTGTTCCAAAGTCCAACTTGGACTTCTGACCTGGAATAGGTGACTTGCCAACAGTAATCAATTGGGATGACAAGAATTTGTGTCCAAAACGAATTCGTACTTTTGCCAGGGAAGAGACGATATCTTTCGGATCCATCCTCTTCTTTCTCTTTAGCGAAGCCAAGCTGCTGTAGCCGACTCGACCAATTTGTCATTTTAGCTAATGCTCTTGTGCCATGTGATCATTTAAATCAAGACCCAACCAGTAAATGTTTTAGATCAAACATTGGCGAAGTACGAATGATTCACCTCCAAAAAACGATCATCGCAGAGTGACAGAAACCGATCAGACGCCTTAAAGCAATCCAGCAATCACAAACAAAAGACAACCCTGCAAAAGACCTTGAACCAAGGGTTGGTGAGCTCAACCATGCTGGAAAGAAGATCTACCTCAGCAATCAACCCATCTCAGGGGCCCAGCCCACTGTGCTCTGCCAAGTTGGCGCCCATAGCTTGCAGGTCTTTGTGAGGTGATGCCCCTGTTGCAGTTGCTTCTGGCGAATGTTGCACCCCACCAACGTGTGGCAATGCTGGTCCACACCATGCCGAAAGTGCTGGCACGCCACACACACACTTGAGCAACGGCAGTTACTCAACTCGCTTTCGTCCAGATAGGCCCACTCCTCCACAGCACCTCACAAGCAATACACCTGTACTAGCCCAAGCGGGTCGCTTTGGTCAACTAGCTCTGGGCAGGCTCAAGAAACGGTGGTTGTCCTTCTGGAGTCAGCAACACTCGTCTCTCCATCGAAACAACCTGATGGAGCAGTGCGAATCCCTAGTGATCAGTCAACAACCCGCCTGGCTCTTCGCCCGAACCTGAATCAAGACAATCCCTGGAAACAAGAGGCATCGCGGATGTGAAGCAGAGTGTCTCGGCTTTTTACAAGACGTGTTTCCTCATTTCCACTGCACGAAGAAGCTCTCCTCGCAAAGTCTTCTTGGTGGACGGGAAACGTCCTGCAAGACACACCTTCACCCTTATTGGATTGCCACACAACCAGGCCATTGACTCAACAAGAAAAAGAAGGCATCAAACAATGCATCTCTAGTGTCCACCCACTTGGCTGTGACACAGCGATTGAAGCCAAGAGCGAGATGCTCTTGGCGAGCGAGGGGCCTCAATGACTTCCAAACACTTTAAGGACTGCCAAATAGACTAAAAAGTCAACACTGGTTAGGTTTTTCCCTTGTGATTGGACAGCTTGGCTTGTTGTTTCCACCCGGAGAAACACGCTCTCTTCAAGTGAAAAACGGCTCATACCTCGAAGCAAACAAGTCTCTACGTATCAGTTAGTTGACTGAATGGCACATGCTTATTAATTATGGATGTGGCCATCTCCTCACAAGATTTGGCTCCTCACACCCCCAAAGAAGGCAAATTCGCCTTCTTTTTTTATGCCATGGCATGGAATGGCACCGAGGCGATCAGCTGTTAACCGTTGTTTGAGCAAGATTTGGCTTCCCGCGATGGCACAAGGTCACTACATCAGACTCCAAGCGGTTGGTTGTTGCCTGTTGAGGCCTGTTTCAGATTCAGCTGTCAGCGATCGGTGGCTTGACTTGTTCAATGCCTTTCCCAACAACACGCC
>NZ_JAKUHK010000112.1:0-6109 GCF_023630655.1 Synechococcus sp. MU1655
CGGCGGCATAGCAAGCCACTGAAGCAGTTTAAGGGTGATTCCTCCACACACCCCTGTGACGACCCCTTTCCAAAACCAATCAGGCATCTGCAGCGCTGCTTGATGTGACAAACATTACTCGTAGCAGCGTTCTACCTGCTGAGATGCTTCTGATTCTTGATGTGCTTTGTTAAGTCTCTTCGTCTCAGTTCTTCGAATACACTCCTTCGAATTCATGAACGAAGCTTGAATTGATGTTGTGATTGGCAAAATCTGTTGTTATAGGAATTCTGTTGTGAATCATCTTTTTGAGATAAGCATATAGGTTGCTGATGCGGCGGCAACTGCTGAGCTGGTGTATGCGAGGGCTTCAAGGACGAGGGATTCACGTATCACACCTTTCTGATCGATCAATCTCGGGCTTGCCTCTAATCCAATCCATGCTGCGACGGTGAAGCCAGCTGTAAAGGCGCAGATAGTACGGATCATGAGTTCTTCTTGATTGCTTTAGCGATGCCTTGTGCTGAGTTCCTCCAGAGTTCTCTCAGCATGGATCCGCTACGAGCCGTTGCCAAAAGACTATTGCCTATGGGGACCCATAGATGATCACGCTCAAGGAAAGGACGCCCAAATCCACCAGATGCCCTCTCTTGTCATCCCAAGGCCAATCAAGCCCATGAAGATGGAAAGCCCCTGATCACAGTCTTGGCTTGCTCCAGCTTCTGAGCATCAGGCTTCTCACCAAACTTTGCCCGATCACCCAGCCACTCCTCTCTCAGGCGTTGTCCCTAGGCTGATTTCTTGCGTTGCTCGGATTGCGAGCAACGTTGGGATCGTTCGCTGATCGTGTTGCGCTTGGAGGATCTTGCGCAGGTTGAAGTTCAGGCTCTGAATGGAGTTTTGGAAAACCAGAAGACATCAGGATGCATCGTTGTGGTGTTGATAGTCATTGAGATCATTAGTGGCTTATGGACAACACACAGAAGCAAGCTTGATCGCCCTGCTTTTTACTTTTAGAAGGATGGCATTGGGCGAATGCCCAAAGAAGAATGAGCTGTGATTAGACAATGAACAGCTCGATGGCGTCGAGCGTATCGGATTGTGCTTTCGCTTCCTTCGCAAACTTACGAACGAATGATTTGGGCGCGTTAAAATCATTCTGATGAGTACTTGAAGGGGCTAGCTCAAAGATCATTTGATTCTGCTTATAGCTCCTCAGCTATCAGGAATTTATCTTGATTCGAGCTGATGCTGAGATTGCTGGTGAAGATAACGGCTTGGAAGATTTTGGGCTCTCTAGGCGTTCGCGGCCAGATGAATGGAATGGTCTTTGCTCCGATGATTGCGGCTTTAAATGTGTGCTTCAACCAAGCCATGCGTTAATGCAAAGACTGCTGCTTGTGTCCTGTCTCTGACTCCAAGTTTGTGAATGGCTGTGCTGACATGGCTTTTAACTGTTTCAGCGGAAACTAGCAATGTGTCGGCGATTTCAGTGTTCTTCATTCCGTAAATAATGCATTGAATAACCTCTAGCTCTCTTTCTGATAATGGCTCCACAAGAATTGGTGCTGGTTTGACTTTTGCTGTTGCTGCTTCAAGTACAGCCCTTGGATAGTAAATACCTCCTTTGTTGGTTGTTCTTAAGGCGTTAATGAAGTCACCGTCTCCTGTGCCGATGGAAGAGACGAACATCACTCCATCTGCTCCAGCCTCCATTGCTTCTTGAACCACCTCTGGGCTTTCACGTGATAAGAAAATGAGAGCTTTGAGGTCTGGGGATTTCCTTTTCGCTTTTTCTACCAGTCTGATCCCGTAGCCCCTTTCTAGATCTTCACTGGTAATCAAGAGGTCTGGATTGCTCTCCAGTTGTATCTGCAGTGCCTCGTCTTCCGTTGTAGTGCCACCTACCAAAGATTGCAGGATTGGCTCAGCAAGGGTGACTGCGGTGAGCGTAAGGCGGTTTTTAGAGCAAACCAAGATTCTTTTGTTTGCCAGCATCTGCTTGCAGGCATCAACTGCCTTCTTTAATGAGCCCTCAGATGGGTTAATCCTCAACTGTTTTTGTCTGTAAGTAGATGATTAATGGTACCTGCGCCTTGCCCTTCTGCCCATCATGATCATTGAATATTCATGCGTCGTCTGCTTCGTTTTTGTCTGCGACGAATACTTCTGTGATTATGGTTTGAGGAAATCTTGTATTCGTAAGGCTTTGATGGTGTTTTAGGAGCTTGAGGTTGTTGCGTTCAGGGTTGTTGGCGTTATTGATCAAATCGCCGAGGGGTGGTGCTTAATCGTAACTTTCTGCTGATTGCTCCTGCTCTTTCGATGTTTGGATTTTCTCTTGGCATGGGGGCTTGCTTCATTCAGTTGTGATCGATCCTTGTTGATCGTTGCAACTGTGCGTTGATGCAGTGATGTCTTGTTTGGCGAGCCTTTCGTTGAGTACGGGCAGGCTGCAGTTCTGGTTTTCTGGTTGTCAGGCGAGCTGTTCTGGGAATTCGACTGTGATTCCTCGGGGCCGTGAGCTTTGCGTCTGTCAGTGCGGTGATCTCTCCTTAATGCTCCTGTTTGAGATCACTCCAAAAAAAAAGCTGCTCCGGTCAGAGAGCAGCTCTGGACATGCGCCTAAGCTATCCAAACCAAGAGCATGAGCTGCAAACAGCATCTCGAAGCTCAGTGCAAGATGCCGTCAAATAAGCACTCTTTCGAAGTTCACTTGTTGGTTGATGGCGTCACCAATGATGGGTCTCATGTGACGGCTCGTTACCTTGCCCGCTTTGGCGATTGATTACTTTTTGTCAGTCAATGACTTGGACATTGCAGCTGCAAGAGCAACGCAACCAGCGACGATCAGATAGCCCATGAGATTTGTTTGAAGACCTGATCATCATTTGATTTGGAGGTGCCTGCTGACTGTCTCCGATGAGACCGAATCCTCAATCCATCAGTCTTGGATTGGCTGTTGTCTGGCTTAAGCAAGGCCTGGATAGTGATCGGCGATCGGATCATGGGTGAAAGACGCCGCCCACCCTCCTGAGTTTTTAAAAAAACGAATCACGCAATAGTTCGGGTCGACGCCCATGTCGAACCAGTGCCGGGTTCCAGCTGGAATTGCGATCCAATCATTGGCTTTGCAGATCACTTGAAGCACCTCATCCTTGATGTGAAGTGCAAAGAGCCCGCAACCCTCCACAAAAAAGCGCACTTCATCCTCTGCATGCTGGTGCTCTTGCAGGAATGTTTGGCGCAACGTTGAGCCGCTGAGCTGATCGCCCCCAACGCGCATCACATCCACAGTTTGGTAGCCCTCGTTTTTTTGGACGGATGCAATCAGCGATGCATAGGCCTCCAAAATCTGCTCTTGCATGGCTCCTGGCTCAAGCTCTGGCTTGCTGGGCCAACGCTGAAACTTGATGCCTCGCGTTTTGAGTTCTGCGCTGATCTGTACAGCGTTGCTGGTGCTGAGGAGTGCCTCTGGTGCTGCAGCAACGCCCGCGACTCGCGCTGCGTAAATCCTCAGCTCCGTCATCAGCGTGGCGTTGTTTGAACCTCACCTCTCTAGCCCTGATGAGTGTGTGCCGTGGGGCTTGCTCCACCAGACGCTGTCATTGTTGAACTGTTGGTCGTGGATCCTGTGCCTCATGCGCTGCAATTGATCGGAGTGGGCCCTGGTGATCCAGAGCTTCTCACCATTGCTGCTGTTCGCGCGATTGAAACCGCCGATGTAGTGGCCTATCCCGTCGCACGTGCCGATGCCGATGGAATGGCTTGGACCATTGCTTCTCGCTGGACGCGATCTAGTCAGCGGCGACTGCCTCTGGTTTTTCCGATGGTGGCGGAAGCTGAGCCACGGTTGAAGGCTTGGCGGCATGCTGCCGATTCGTTGGCGTTCGAGCTGCGCCGAGGTTTGTCGGTGGTTTTGCTCTGTGAAGGTGATGCTTCTCTGTTTGCTACGAGTAGTTATGTGCAGCTGGCGCTGCGCAAGCAGCACCCTGATCTCACGCTCAAGTTGATTCCAGGTATTCCGGCGGTTTGTGCCGCAGCCGCTGCGAGTGCAGAGCTGGCGATGGATTGGCCCCTTGCCTTGCAGCAAGACGGGGTGTTGATTCGTCCTTGCCCAGACCGTGAATCAGATCTGGAGCGATTGCTTGACTCAGCTGGGTCCAACTCCATGGTGTTGGCCTTGATCAAGTTGGGTCAGCGATGGCCATGGGTTCGGGCCTGCCTCGAGAGGCGTCAGCTGCTTGAGGGCTCCCTGTTCGCGCAACGGGTGGGGTGGCCTGATCAGGTCTTGGCACGTGCCAACGAGATTCCCGCTGAGTCGAGACCCTATTTTTCACTGCTTCTCATTCGGCAGACTTGGCCTGGGGTATTGCCTTGACAGAAAGCGCTTCGTTTCTCACGTCCTTGAATTGGCTCGGGTTGGTTCACCCCGTCTTGATGATTTTGTTTGTCTATCCGGTGGTGGGTGCCACGATTCGGTTGGGGATTTTGGCGCGCGAGCGGCGGCTGGATCTCAATCCGATTGCACCAACGGTTCCGGTGGAACATGCCGATCACGGGCGTTGGGTCACCGGGGGCATGGTCTTGGCGGTGTTGGTGGCGTTGTTTCACAACGCACTGGCTGGAGGGATGCAGTCTGATCAGATGCTGGGTTTTTTGCTGGCTGTAATTGGTGCTGCAGCGGCTTACGTGGCGTTGTTAGGTGCCAAAGGAGTCATCGCAAAGATGTTGTGGGCAGCAGCCTGTTGGTTCACCCTGATCCTGATTGCCTCACAGCCTGCCTTGCTCCAGTGGCGTCAGGCCTACCCAACAGCGGTTTGGCAGTCGCATCTTTGGGGTGGTTCAGCTCTCATCGCCCTCATGTTGGCTGCCGTGGTGATGCAGAAGCAGATTGCTGGTCGGCTCTGGATGCGACGGCTGCATGTGTCGATGAATGTTGTTGTTGCTTTGTTGCTAGCCACGCAGGCAATCACGGGGACGCGGGATCTTTTCATGCGCTGAGGTTTGGAGTGTGGGCGAGTGCTGCGGGATCAGGCTCGGGTTGAAGGGGCTGCTCTTTGGTGGTGCGATCAGTCGCCGGACTAGGGCCAGCAAGGCACGGCCTTCCTGAGGTGCCTGCCGATCAACCCAGCATCCCGGCCGGCAAAACAGCCAGCGGATCAGGGCATAGCGCTCTTGCCGCGGCAAGTGTCCCCAGTGGAGAAGGGCTTCTGTCTCTGTTGTGTGCATCAAGTTCACTGGTAAAGCCGGCAGCTCTTGGCACCAGCGCAGCCTGGAACTGGCAACCCATGGCAAGGGCGAACGGGAGTAGGTGATCCTGGCGCCGCTTTCGCTTAAGGCCGTAATGCGGCAGGGGTAACGGTGCCCCCCGTCGTCTTCGATCCAGGCTTCTGTTTTGAGCTTTTGCCACGGGGAGAGGTCCTGTGCGGCAGGGTCCCAGCAGGCACGAATCGCCACGATCAAACTGAGCAGATTGATCACGCCCCACACCAAGCCGACCGGACGGCCGGCGAGCACCTGAGCTGGCAGATCGCTGGCGTTGGAGAGCAGCCCGTAGAGGTTCACCAGATTGAACAGGACTAGGGCCAACAGTGGTAGCAGCAGCTCCGCGCTGTAGCTTCCGCGATCACGGCGCTGATGCTTGGGGGTCACTCGAAATCCACCGATGCGTCCAATCAGGTTGGCCAGCACGGTCACGGTGAGCGGAACGGTGAGCACCCAGCCAGTGAGTTCGCTCAAAAAAGCTGTTCGTGACCCACGGTTTAACCAGCCGAGGCTCAACACTTGCAAACTCCAAAGCGGGAGGAGCAAGGTCAATGCAGCTTGGCTGTTGAGCAAGATCGGGATGATGCCCAGAAGGCCGTAGCTGAGCGGCATCAGCATCAGCACCAGCCTTGGCACGTTGTTGAACCAATGCATCACGCCCTCGAGGTAAGCGATGCGTTGCCCAAGCGATAACCCTTGACGACGCAAGGGGCCGCTGCTGAGTCTGAGGCTTTGCAACGTGCCAGAGGCCCAGCGTTGGCGCTGGTGCACGAAATCAGCCATCGTTTCCGCTGCCAAGCCAGCGCTGAGCTTTTCCTGCAGATAAAGCAGTCGCCAGTGCTGACGGGTCAGGCTGATGCCG
>NZ_JAKUHK010000113.1:0-6086 GCF_023630655.1 Synechococcus sp. MU1655
GCCAGCCGCTGATCACCAACAGAAACAGAGAACCCATCACCATCCAGCAACCCAAACGGGCAGTGGCCAACTTCCCAAGTTTTGGTGTGATGAACCAGCCCGCTAGAAGCAAACCAACCAGTGTTCCTGATCCCCACCATGCATTGAGCAGAGTGGTTTTAGACACAGGCATCAAAAAGACCTCAGCTCCAAAACTTTCCAGAATTGGATCCTGTAAAAAGAGTCCAAGGGTAAATAAAACTAAAAATCCAAAAAAGATCACAATTTGTCGGCTTGAGGTGACAACACCCCATGCATCTTGAAGTGTGATCAAATCCTGGACAGGTCGAACTGTTCCAGTTGCTATTGGCTTTTCCACCCCCCAGGTCGAAATAATGGTCAACACCATCACGATCGAGGTGATCGAGATCATGAACTTCTGAAGCCAACTCTGAAGAACGATTGGATCAGAAATGCCGTCAATCGAGCTGACAGCAAGACTGATTGCAATCGCTCCAACGATGATTCCGATGGTGAGCATCGCCCAAATCACACCGATGCATCGCGGTCGTTGTTCTTCCGTTGTGCGATCGATCACGAGGGCTAAATAGGAGGTACTAGCTAGAGAAGTCGCCAAGCCGTAAAGAGCAAATAAACCACAAAATGCCGCAACTCCAGCCGAAGCTAATAAGGGAGATCCACTGTCTAGAGCTTCTTTTACTTTAAAACTAACGGGAACACTTAAAGTCGCCAATAGACAAATGGCGATGGTCCCAAGCAGTACATAGGGCGTCCGATGTTGACCCATTAAGGGATGCGAGTCACTGAGATGGCCAAACAACACCCGTGCCGGTGAAACCAGTTGCTCAAATCCCAAACCACCGCCTGCCAGCAATGCAGGAAAGGCAAGTTCTGTAATGAGAATCCGATTAAAGGTCCCAGTGAAAAGCACCGCGAGGGTTCCAAGACAAGCCTGGAAAAGACTTAATCGGAGCAGGGTTGGCCAGCGAAGACCTTGAACCTCGTTCATCTCAATGGAAGCGGCCATGGACGTTAATTGCGTTCCAGGGGAGCCATCGTGAGTCCCTCGCTACTGAGCTGTTGGTGGTAAAGCTCTGCGGGCTCCAGGGGGCCTGCCCACACTTCTGCAGCGCCTTCTCCATCGATTTGATGGGCCAGGGTCCAAGCCTTATCGCTATTCATCCCAGGAATGATTTTGCATAAACACTCAACGACGTGTTCGAACGTATTCACGTCATCGTTGAGAACGATGACTCTGGCATTCGGGTAACGCAGGGTTGTGCGGTCGGGCTGCAGGACGCTCGCGGTTCCAGGAGTTGCCATGGTCATAAGAAGTAATGAATCAACCAGTCAGTTCCGGAGGGGGAACCTAGGTAAACTCTCTACATTCAAGCGTTAATTCAATGCTGTTCACGATTGCCTGGGCATCCCTTGCTGCTGTCTTCAGTTTCTCGATTGCGATGGTGGTCTGGGGCCGCAACGGTGATGGCACCCTGAATTTCTGAAGTGAACGAAGCACTGCAAGCTCCCATCGTCAGTCAGGGATTGGCGATGACCGCTGCGGTTCTTTTGGTCTTTGTCAGCGTGATAGTCGTTTACCTTTCCACCATCGAGTGGAAAGATCGTCGTCGCAGGCGTTCTCGTGACCGCAGCTGAATCACTCCTGAAGATCTCCACCTATCGATCTCTCGCTCAGTCCCTCCCCCTCACGACACTGGGGTTAGGGACTGTTTTATTGAGCGGTCTGATTGGCGTCATTCTGAATCAGCCATCACATCAAGACGATGGAACCCCTGCATCGCTCAGTCGCGTCTCAGGGGCCTTCAGCTTGATTCAGTCCTTTCACGGAGATGCCAAACGCCCAGCACCCAAGCTTTGGAATCAACGCTTGGGTCTGGTGCGAGCTGGCAACTTATGGAAACGGCAGGGGCGATCGATTTGGTGGCAGGGGTGGTCAGAAGATGGCGATGCCTACTTGATCCTTCCCGATCAACTTCTGGCCGACGACAGCAAAAATCTGCGCAAACACCAGGTTTTGGGTTTGAGCTTGCTCGGCTCCGATGAGCTGCATCGTCAACAACTCATTCAAAGACTTCAGCGCCACTCCGAACGCCCAACGCAACCAACCTCCCTTCACAGTCGTTGTATGCAGCGTCTCGCTGACGCTCCAGCGGTGTTTTGGACGAGTGATGCACTCGCTTCAATCAGCGGAACCACAGCTCCCTTGCTTCAGCAAGGGAGTCATGGGTGTCTTGCACTGCGCCTCAATGGCAACACTCTTCATTGGGGCGGATACGTTGGCGATCGCTCGATTGCTCTTGCTGCATCACAACCCAAACAAGGCTGGAAGTTTTCAGTCTCTGATCGTCAAAAACCATCAAACTTTGACCAGGCCAGCCTCCTTGAAGTGCATGGAGCCCGTGTTGATTTGATTCTGGGAATGCTGCTGAGTCGCCAGATCATCCAAGAACCCTTGGAATCTCAGTACGGAGTGAATCAATCCACGCGATCAAGGCTCGCACTCTCACCCTTTTCGCTGCGATTACAACAACAAACCAAAGGGCCCTACCGGGCTGGACTCCAATTTCAAGCACCGTTGCCTGGAGGCTCTGCCGCTTGGGCCACAGTTCTTGATCAAGTAAGCAATCGTTTAGAGGAACGCGGCTTTCAACGATCTACTCCAGCTCAAGACAAGGCAAACCCAGCTGATGCTGTGATTTGGAACGATCAACGTGACGGGCAGAGCAAAGTTGTGGGGGGTTGGCTATGGTTGCAGGAATACCAAAAAGTTCCGCTCTTCAGTGCAGGGCTAGCCAGCCTTCCCGACACCAAACCCTTTTATCAAGTACTTCCACTGTCATCCCCTGCAGCGCTGAAGCTCAATGCTCGTCCCCGAAACCTTGAGATTCTGGGACTCATGAATGGATCGTGGCCTGCACTTCTAAAGCAGGCCGATTCCTTGCATCTTCAAGTCAAACCGGCCATACCTTCTCCTAACCCGAAGGCATCAGGCCAACAGGCATGGTGGGAGATGAGTGGTCAATTAGTGATCTCTTCCGCACCTGATTCATCGGGCGACACAGATTGAGCTTCCGGTGTCTTTGAATCGCTTGCTTGAGAATTGGCCACCTGACGATCCCGTTTACGACGTTCCGCTGCCAAGGTTTCTTCAATCAGTTCCACGGCCTGGGCCATCTTTTCAAGATTGGATGTGTACAGGCTGAGGTCCTTATCCAAACGAGGTTTGGAAAGTCCAAGTTGCTCACCGATTTCATGGGCGAGGTTTTTGAGTTCGTCAGGATCTGAGGGTTCTCCACCTTGAGCGGATGAGAGCAGGCTCAACAAGCCCACAGCCATCAGTCGCGAGTAGTGAAATGACTCACCACCAACACTTGAAATGCCAGATGCCAAAGGCTCAGGAGCCCCAGCCCCGCGATTGGAAAGCCACTCACGCACTTCATTGATTGTGTGTCCAGCCACCGCTGAGGTCGATCCCTCTGCGAGCTGTTTCAAGGCTTCAGGATCAAACCCATTGCATGTACAAATGGCTGCATAGAGCTCATCGAGGTGTTTTTCAGGCTTGTAGCCCTGAGTGAACGCCGTAAACACCTGACGTAAGCCAACAGCAAAGAAGGCATCGCTCTTGAAATGCTGTTGGTGACTGAGAAGATGCAGCTCAACCAACAGCTCGTCAGCCGTTCTCCTGTACAGAGAAGGAATCACATAAGGAAAAGCTGTATGAAAGGCACGCTTGCTGTCAGCGATCGTCCGTTGATCCGTCAAGGTCCTTCAACCGCACTTTGAATCAAGACCATAGCGCCGCTGCTGCCGCCGTTAAGATTGTTCTAACTGATGCTGTGCAACATGATCCCGATTGTGATCGAGGAATCAGGACGAGGAGAAAGGGCTTTTGATATTTATTCTCGTCTCTTGAGGGAGCGAATCATTTTCTTAGGTGAGCCTGTCACCAGTGATTCTGCCAATCGAATCGTTGCGCAGCTTCTTTTTCTGGAAGCGGAAGATCCCGAAAAAGAGATCTTTCTATATGTCAATTCTCCAGGTGGATCGGTGTACGACGGGTTGGGGATCTTTGACACCATGCAGCACATTAAACCGGATGTTCATACCGTTTGTGTTGGCCTTGCCGCAAGCATGGGTGCTTTCCTTCTCTGCGCTGGCGCCAAAGGTAAGCGCAGCAGTTTGCAGCATTCTCGGATCATGATTCACCAGCCCTTGGGTGGAGCAAGTGGTCAGGCCAGTGATATTCGAATCCAGGCCGATGAAATCTTGTTCCTTAAGGATCGTTTGAACCATGAATTGGCCGATCGCACTGGACAACCTCTAGACAAAATCCAAGCCGATACTGATCGAGATTTCTTTATGTCTCCACAACAGGCTATGGAATATGGCTTAATCGACAACGTCATCGATAAGAGTCCTGTCCGCTCGGTATAAAAAAAAGACCCTCTTTATGAAGGTCTTTCAAATTGAGTTGAAAATAATTGAAGACCAGACTTCTTAAAAGTCTGGTCTTTTTGCTTTAAGCCAGGATGGGAGAGAAACGTTCCTTATCAGGAATTTCAGCAAATTCAGCAACGACACTACGGAATTCATCACCGTCCATCGTTTCCTGCTCAATCAATTGCTCTACCAATTTGTCCATGGCTTGGCGATGTTGACCAACGAGTGCAACGGTTTCCTCATAGCACTTCATCACGATCAATCGCACCTGCTCATCAATCTGTTTGGAGATGGCATCAGACACATCGCTACGCGTCATCAAATCGCGGCCCAGAAAAACCTCCTGGCTGCCGCCCTCCAGAGCCATGGGGCCCAATTGGCTCATGCCGAACTGCGTCACCATTTGACGGGCCATGGAAGCCACCATTTGGATGTCACCACCAGCACCAGTGGTGACCTCGGAGTGACCGAAGACAACATCCTCTGCGGCGCGCCCTCCCAAGGCTCCCATGATGCGAGCTTTGAGTTGGGCACGAGACACGAGCATCTGCTCTTCATCTGGTGAAAACCATGTCAAGCCCTGAGCCTGTCCCCGTGGAATCAACGTGACCTTTTGAACAGGATCATGATCTTTCACGAGGGTGCCCACTAAGGCATGACCCACCTCGTGATAAGCAATCAATCGCTTGCTTCGACCATCGGTGAGGGGATGACCTTCCATACCTGCAATGATGCGATCCACGGCATCATCGATTTCTGAAATTCCGATACTCTCTTTGCGACGTCGCGCCGTAAGGATTGCTGCCTCGTTCAACAGATTGGCAAGATCTGCGCCTGTAAAACCAGGAGTCCTTCTGGCAATACTGTCGAGAGTGAGCTGCTCATCGAGTTTTTTATTCCTCGCATGAACTTCGAGGATGGAAAGGCGGCCTTTTATATCAGGAGCATCAACCGTAACTTGACGGTCAAAACGACCTGGACGCATCAGCGCCGAATCAAGCACATCAGGCCTGTTGGTTGCTGCAAGGATGATGATTCCACTGTTTCCTTCAAACCCATCCATTTCAGTGAGCAACTGGTTGAGCGTTTGTTCTCGCTCATCGTTGCCTCCACCAATTCCGGCACCACGCTGTCGTCCGACAGCATCGATCTCATCAATGAAGATGAGACAAGGACTATTCTCCTTCGCTCGTTTGAACAGATCTCGGACGCGGCTTGCACCTACACCCACGAACATCTCAACGAATTCAGAACCAGAAAGGGAGAAAAAAGGAACACCGGCCTCTCCAGCGATGGCTTTGGCAAGGAGAGTTTTACCTGTTCCTGGAGGACCAACCAACAAAACGCCCTTAGGAATCTGAGCACCAACAGACGTAAAACGCTCAGGCTGTTTCAAAAAGGTGACGACTTCTTGAAGATCTTGCTTGGCTTCGCTGACACCGGCAACATCATCAAATTTCACCCCTGTATCGGCTTCCATCGCAAAACGCGCTTTGGTCTTGCCAAACTGCATCGCTTGTCCAGGACCGCCTGGCATGGAATTTCCCCGACGAGCGAGAAAGATCAAAGATCCAATCAGCAGAAGCGGGAAGAGGAGGTTCCCAAGAATTCCTAGAGCTGGAGGT
>NZ_JAKUHK010000114.1:0-6063 GCF_023630655.1 Synechococcus sp. MU1655
GCTGTTGGGCTTGGCCTGGCAGTGCAGGGTTTTCTGGCGTTAGGCCCCAGCCTTTCTCCATTACCGGATCCCAAGCCCAAGGCCGCTTTGATCACGACAGGGGTCTATGGCCATTGCCGGCACCCTCTCTATCGAGCTGTTGTGATTTGCTCCCTTGGCGTGGTTTTGGCCAAAGGCAGCCTGCTGCACCTGGGGTTGTTTGTGCTCTTGGTGGCGGTGCTCAATGGCAAGGCCCACCGTGAAGAGGAGCGCCTCTGCAACGTCCATCCGGATTACTTGCAGTATTGCGCCCATACACCAGCAATCGTGCCCGGGATTCCTGGCTTGGATTGGCGCAAGGGTTAGGGCCAGCTGAACAACCGTTTATTTTTTTCAAAAAAAATAAATAAACCCCTTAAGACAAGGACGTTTTTCGATCGTTTCGGATGGTCCGATCTGCGCCTTTTCAGCTGCTGGCGAGTAGAGCCACCCCTTGCGTGTTGCTCCTTGGTGCTGTCTGCGCAGGTCTCGAATTCAGTGCCCCAAGTCAGGCCAACGAGTTTGTGCTGAACAGCCCTCAACCCGTTGAGGTCAGTTCAAGGCTTTTAGCGATTCTGGAGCCTCCGATCGCCATCCCGGATCCCGAGCCTCAGCTTGTCCTGAACCGGACAAAGAGACAGATCCGCTCCACAGGAGATCCGATCTGGGATTTGCGGCTTGAGATCCCTGGGCAACCGGTGCGTCATTTCGATGCCGTGAGTGGTCGCGCTCATCGCCAGAACGCAGACCGTGATCAGATGGGGAGCAAAGCTCCCTTGCCAGCCGGGAGCTACACCCTCGGACCAGTTGAGCCTCTTGCCAAGGGAGCTTATCCAGAATTAGGGCCGGTTTGGATCGGCATCGAACCGACGTTCACCACGGGCCGGAGGGTGCTTGGGATTCATCAAGACCCAAGTGCTGGTCTCAATGGAAACAGCGGCACCTTGGGATGTATCGGACTGATTCGTGAACATGACATGCTCGAGCTGTCTCAGTTGATCCAGGTCAGTGATGTGCGTTTATTGGTTGTTGAAGACTGAGAAGGATTTGACTTGAGTTTGAATTTAATCGACACCTACTCTTTCATCGAGACCTGAAAGTTAGAGCCGTTGAGTTAGTGATTTAGTGGCTTTATTTTGACGATCTGTGAGTGGTTCCTCGAACTTAATGGGTCGCATCAAGAAGAACAGTTGTGAGTTTTTCAGAGGCCGTTGGATCAAATCCAATCACAACCAAATCCACTCCTGACTGACTTTTAGGAGTCCAGGCCTGATCAGGAGCCGCTTCAAACCAAGTCTCCAAGCGGGGACCAACCATTTGCACTTGCAGAGGAAGAGATTTACCAGCTAACCAGACTCTTCCCTTTAAGCGCACCACCTGATGTTCGGTCACAAAAGGAGGAAGGAGTCGCTCGAAATCCGCACGTTGAATCACACCTTCGAAACGAACATTGCCGCCCTCAACATCTAAGTGCGTGTGATCGTGGTGATCATGCGCATGGTCGTGATGGTCATGGTTGTGGTGCTCATGGTCATGCTCATGAGCCTGGTCATGCTCGCCAGACGTCTGACGCTCCACGCCAAGAAGCAAGCTCGGGTCAACTTGACCGCGACTCATGGGGATCACCGCTGTACCGGTTCGGATCTTGGGGACAAGTGATTGCTGGATCTGGTCTAGTTCGGTGGGCTCTAAGCAATCAGAGCGGCTGACCAACACCAGGTCAGCGGATTGAAGTTGATCTGCGAACAACTCATCAATGGCGGTGAGGTGGTCCAGGCTTGGGTCTTCTTGCCTTTGCCGTTCCAACGCCTCTGGATCTCCCACAGGACTTCCGTTGTTCAGTGCTTCCCCATCCACAACAGTGACCACCCCATTCACGTGCACTCGAGCTCGGATTGCAGGCCATTCGAGGGCCTGAAGCAGGGGCCTGGGAAGAGCTAACCCACTGGTTTCAACAACGATTCCATCGAGTTGATCAGCGCGAGCGAGCAGCGTTTCCATCGTGGGTAGGAAATCGTCCTGCACGGTGCAGCACAGACACCCGTTGTTCAGCTCAACGAGACGCCCCTCGATTTCATCCTCTGGGCAGAAACCGCAGCTTCGGATGAGATCGCCATCCAGCCCCACGGTTCCGAATTCGTTGACCATCACCGCGAGGCGTTGGCCACTGTGCACCAATAAGTGGCGTAACAGTGTTGTCTTACCGGCTCCAAGAAAGCCGGTAATCACGGTGACGGGAAGGCGTTCAGACATCAGCGGCAACCCAGGCTTTCGCGGGTGCTGACTCCACTGACGCTGTTCACGCCGCTGGCACGTCCGCATAGGGCTTTCATCTGGGTGAGATCGATCACGGCGTTGGTGAAATCCGTCCCATCAATGCGCGCATCCACAAACCGACTTTGCATCAGCATCGCGTTTGTGAAGTTTGCGTCGCTTAAATCGGTTTCATCAAATCGACTTGAGAACGCCACCACGTCCTCAAGGTTGGCTCCATGGAGATCAGCTCCCTGCAGTTGAGAGGTATTGATGACAGCCCCACGTAGGTCGGTGTCGCTGAGATCAATGCCGCGGAGGTCAGCTTTCAAAAATTCTTTTTCTTTCAAATCCCGGCCATGCATGTCATTGCTGATGTCTTGCAGTGCAAACTGGCCGCGCAACTCAGGCGCAGTGATCGCTTGAACTGCGAAGGGAAAGGAGATCAAACTCGACGTGAGAAGCACCCCGAACAGAACAGGTAACAGGTGCTTACGGAACAAATCGGGAAGGGGCATCAGAAATGGATGCAGCCGGCTTCAGGCTGCAGCTGCCTTAACTTGAACGGTCACGTTATGGCAGACAGCTGCCCCGCCACGTGCCATGGCCAAAACTTTGAGGGTGGTTGTTCCCCCCCATCCACTGATTGCCCACTGGCTCACGATGCTGCGCCATTCCGGTACTCCAGCATCGCTCTATCGAACAGCCCTTGAGGAGTTGGGACGTTGGCTCACCTATGAGGCGTTGCGTGACTGGCTCCCCCATCGCCGTGAAGAGGTGAAAACCCCACTCGAGCTTACGGAAGGAACCGTGATCGAAACGGGTGTTCCTTTGTTAGCCGTGCCTTGTCTTCCTGGTGGGCTGATGCTCTGGGAGGGGGCAAGGCAAGTGCTGCCTCATGCAGAGCTTTGTCTCGGAGGCTTGCCCGAAACGATCGAAGCCAATGCTGGTCTTGTGTTGCTGATGGATCAAATCAGTGATGGTGAGGAGCTTGTTGGGCTGATGGAAGCGCTTGTGTCCAGAGGGGTAGAGAGCCGAAGACTTCGTGTGATTTCGGCCTTAACCGCCAGTCCTGGGCTCAAACGATTAGGTGAAACATTTCCAGAGCTCACCATCCATACCGCCTGCATTGATGAACAACTCAATGAGACTGGTCAGATCGTCCCGGGGATTGGCAACACATCCCAACGGCTGCAAATCAGAACAGCTTGATCGACCTAGGCTTGAAGAAATCCATCGGCGGCGATGAGCAGGCAGCAGGAATCCACCTCAGGAACACTTTTCACACTCCTGAGTGGAGCTCTCATTGGGGCAGCAGGAGTCGGTTGGTGGCTGCTCAGCGAAGCAGAACGGCGTCAGCGGCTGAAGCGACAGCGCTCCATGCTTTATGCGCCAAGAATGCAAGACGGCAGTGAAGCATTGGAGGCCAATCAATACGCTGATCGTGATGATCAGCTGGAACATCGTGTTGAGCAGCTGAATTCAGCCATCTCTGATGTCCGTCGTCAGTTGGAAGATCTCGGCTCCAAGTAGTCATCACCACGGCCGGTAAGTTGGGACTTGTCCCCATCTGCGATCCAGTCGTTGCCATGCTTCGCTCAGACGCCGTCACTCAAGGCATTCAGCGCTCACCCAATCGGGCCATGCTGAGAGCGGTGGGCTTTGGTGATGATGATTTCGGCAAGCCAATCATCGGCATCGCCAACGGCTACAGCACGATCACACCATGCAACGTGGGATTGGATGCTTTGTCCCGTCGTGCCGAAGACTCGGCTCGAAAGGCAGGTGGAATGCCTCAAACCTTCGGCACCATCACCGTTAGCGATGGCATCTCGATGGGCACCGAGGGAATGAAGTATTCCTTGGTGAGCCGTGAGGTGATTGCTGATGCGATTGAAACGGCCTGCAATGGCCAAAGCATGGATGGCGTTCTGGCGGTTGGTGGTTGCGATAAAAATATGCCTGGCGCCATGTTGGCAATGGCGCGTATGAATATTCCCTCGATTTTTGTCTATGGGGGAACCATTAAGCCGGGAAAATTAGGTGGCTGTGACCTCACTGTTGTGAGTGCTTTTGAGGCTGTCGGTCAGATTACGAGTGGGAAAATTGATGAAGAGCAGCTCACAGCGATTGAAAAAAATGCCTGCCCAGGTGCTGGCAGTTGTGGAGGCATGTTCACCGCCAATACGATGAGTGCCGCGATTGAAACGATGGGGCTGAGTCTTCCCCATAGTTCAACGATGGCTGCAGAAGATGAGGAAAAAGCAGAGAGTGCGGCCCGTTCTGGTGAAGTCCTCGTTGACGCCATCAAATCCAATATTCGCCCCCTTGATTTGCTAACCCGTGAGGCTTTTGAAAATGCCATCAGCGTGATCATGGCGGTGGGTGGGTCCACCAACTCTGTGTTGCATTTGCTCGCCATTGCGCGCACTGCAGGCGTAGATCTCAGCATCGATGATTTTGAACAGATCCGCCAACGCGTTCCGGTGATCTGTGATCTCAAACCAAGTGGTCGTTATGTCACCGTGGATCTTCATCAGGCTGGCGGCATTCCACAGGTGATGAAATTGCTTTTGGATGCGGGATTACTCCATGGCGATTGCCGCACGATTGAAGGGAAAACATTGAAAGAATTGTTGGCTGATATTCCTTCAACGCCTCCTGAAGGCCAAGAGGTGATCAGGCCAATCAGCAATCCCCTCTATGCAAAAGGTCATTTGGCCATCTTGAAAGGAAATTTGGCAAGCGAAGGAGCTGTTGCCAAAATCAGCGGCATTAAAACTCCTGTTCTCACCGGTCCTGCTCGCGTTTTTGAAAGCGAAGAGGATTGTTTAGCGTCGATTATTGGAAAACAAATTCAAGCTGGTGATGTGATCGTGATACGCCAAGAAGGCCCCGTGGGAGGTCCTGGAATGCGTGAAATGTTGGCACCAACCGCTGCCATTGTTGGACAGGGACTCGGGGAGAAGGTGGCGCTGATCACGGATGGTCGCTTCAGCGGTGGAACCTACGGTTTGGTCGTTGGCCACGTGGCACCAGAAGCCGCGGTTGGGGGAGCCATTGGTCTTGTGATGGAGGGAGACAGCATCACCGTGGATGCGAATCAAAACCTTCTCCAGCTCAATGTGAGTGATGCTGAGCTCGAAACACGCCGCAGCTCTTGGTTAGGACATCAGCCTAAATACAAGACAGGAATTCTTGGTAAATATGCCAGGTTGGTCTCGAGTTCAAGCCGTGGTGCCGTAACAGATCAGCCTGATTAAGCTAATTGAAGTGGAATTCCATTGATCGCTGGGCGATTGTCTGATTGATATTTAGTCGTCTTTTGATTGACCAACAAGTTGTGCTCTGAGCCGTCTGGCGATCGCTTCTAAGGGTTGTCCGTCTGCTGGAGCTGAGCAGCGCATGCCATTGTCTCCATGCATCCAAACGGGATGCTGCCCTTGCCAAAGCATGGGACGCTCCGGTTGATCACACCAACTGAGCATGAGATTCACATCCCTTCCGCTCCGATAGATCTCGAGTTCGAGATCCATCGCCTCCATTCGAGAGCCGGACGCATCACGGGTCTCGATGCGAACGTAGAGATCATCAATGCTGGATGGTCCCTCCTCCTCGTGAATCGGAACAACAGCATGCTGATAAGGCTTGCGGCAAAGATCAGCGGTGTGAGCAATCACGACAGCTAAATCAATCATTGATAGGCTTCGATCGAATGAATCAGAACGCGGATTACACCTGCACGGAAGCCTGGATTCGTTGATCCTGCCTCATCAAAGCGTGAATGGAGCA
>NZ_JAKUHK010000115.1:0-6041 GCF_023630655.1 Synechococcus sp. MU1655
CTCTCAGTGGGCGAGCTCACGACTCCTTGCGGCCGCTGTGATCGTTGCCTGGCTGATGTGCGGCTCAAGGATTGGTCAGATCGCGCCCAAGACTTGTTGGAGGTGATCGATGCAGGGCAGGGAGCAGACATCCGCAGCCTGACTGAGCGATTGCGGGAGCTTGATGGCAGCGAAGATCGTTGGGGTTGGCTTGCGCGCAGGCTCGTACAAGAGGAGCTCATTCGCGAGAGCAACGACGGTGCCCAACGCTTGTCGTTAAGGGATAGCGGCCGACAATTCCTGCATGACCCTTGGCCCCTGCATTACGCAGCTTGATCGAGGCTTTGGCAAGGCATCGGCTTGGCTTAAACGGTTTTGTTACAACGATCCTTCACCAAGTCCTTCTCGAAATTGGTTTGCGGAGCAATCCAGCTCTTCCATGCACCATCAGAACTGGTGACATTGATTTTGCGAGCGGAACAGTTCACGGCCACGTAAAGGGGCTTGCCTGCGCTGTTCAAGGTTGGGGCCACCATGCTGCCGCCCATCGATTGCCAGTTGCTCCAGTCCACTTGAAGCGGGCCGTAGGTTCGCCATGACGCTGGTTTGGCCTCCACTGATGGGGTGGTAGTGGTCTTGCTCGGAGTCGCTTTTTTGGGCGTCGTCTTCGTTGTCGCCGTTTTGGGCTGAATGGGTTTGGCTTGAACCGTCTTGGATGGTGCGCTGGCTGTTGCCGTGAGAACTGGTTTTGTTGCTGGCGTGGTGCTGGTTGGCACTGCTGTGCTGACCGATTCTGTGATTTCGGGGCGACGGGTATCCCGAAGCATCAACTTGGTTCCAATCGTCACCTTGTTGGGGTCATTGATGGTGTTGAGATCAATCAGCGAAGCAACCGGAACCTCATAGGCGCGCGCGATCTGGGTGAGGGTTTGGCCTCGGGCCACGGTGTGGGATGTGGCGTTGGGATTGGCTTGAATCGGCGTCGGCTTGGCTTTTGCCACGGGCTTGGGCTTGGGAAGCACGGCCGATGTGGGCAGCTTCAGCGTTTGTCCTACCTCAACATGATCAGCGCTTTGAAGGCTGTTGATGGCGATCAGATCTCTTTCACTGACGCGATATCGAGCCGCAATGCCACCGAGGGTGTCTCCGCCTTTCACGGTGTGACGGCCTTGGCCAGCGCTGACAACGCCCCTGGCACCGCTGGGCAAACGCAACGTTTGCCCAACTTCCACATGGTTTGAATTGCGAATTCCATTCGCTCTCATCAAGCTTCCAACCGATACGCCATAGCGTTCAGCAAGACCTGAGATGGTGTCTCCTGGTTTGACAGTGATTGATGCCGCGCCCGCTTGGAGGGGCATCAATGCCGACAGGGTTAGGGCGGCGGCAACAATGCTTCGCATGCTTCTTTCTGTGCTGGGCGAAAGATAAGGTGTCTAGCCCAACTCGCCAGTCCCTCGCGCGGATTCATTGGTATTGAGTGATTTCGACTGCTGTTCAGCGTTGTTTAGCTCACAAAACGGCGAAATAACGCAGGATTCAAGGTGTAAGGCGGGTAGCGGAGACGAAGGTCAAGAAACCAGGGCCGGCTCAGCACCGAACGTTCGTGAGAGAAGGTTCGAAAGCCGGCTTCTGCTTGATAGCTGCCCATCCCACTGGGTCCCACTCCACCGAATGGCAATTCCGGAACACCTTTTTGCAACAGCACGTCGTTGAAGCAAACCCCACCTGAACTGGTGCGCTGCAGAACCTCGTTTTGGTCGTTGTGATCACCGCCAAAGAGATAGATCGCTAAGGGTTTGTCTTGCTGTTGGATGCGTGTGATAGCGCCATCCAAGGACTCCACCGTCAATATCGGCAATAACGGGCCGAAGATTTCCGCTGTCATTAAGGGATCCTGATCGCTATGAACCTCAATCAGGGTGGGTGCGATCTTGCGGCGTTGTCGGTCGCATTCGCCCCCAAACAGGATGCGCCCCTCGTCTCGTGCTGTTGTGATCAGCCCTTCGAGATATTGAAAATGGCGATCATGGATTAAACAGCTGAGATCAGCGCAAGCGAGTGGATCCTCTCCATACAGATTGCGGCGCTCCTCTTTCAAGGCATTCACAAGGTGTTCCCTGATGCTGGTCTGAACCAGGAGGTGATCAGGGGCGAGGCAGGTTTGTCCAGCATTCACCCCTTTGCCCCAAATCAAGCGGCGTGCTGTGACGGTCAGGTCTGCACTCTCGAGCACAACAGCAGGATTTTTACCCCCAAGCTCCAGCGTGACGGGGGTGAGATGACGGGCGGCGCCGGCCAGCACCTTGGCTCCTATCCCTCCGCCACCGGTAAAGAAAATGTGGTCAAACCCAAGGTCTACGAGAGCGGCTGCGCTGGATCCATCTCCATTCACCACCTTCACGACATCACTGGGGAATGCCTCCGTGATGAGGCGCGTGATCAGGGCTGCGGAGGCAGGAGCATGTTCCGAGGGTTTCAAAACAACGGTGTTTCCCGCCGCAAGGGCACTGATCAGGGGCTGGAGCGTGAGCATGAAGGGGTAGTTCCAGGGGCCGATCACGAGCACACAGCCCAGGGGTTCTCGGATGAGTTGGGCGCGCCCTGGCCGTTGTGCGATCGGCACGGCGATGCGGCGAGCTCGCATCCAAGCCTTAAGGCGCCGCCGCGTGACTTTTAATTCTTGAAGCAACGCCACGATTTCAAACATGCCCTCGAGCTCTGGCTTTGCCAGGTCGACACGCAGGGCGTGAAGGATGTCTGCTTCATGTCGATGAAGCAGGTCGCTTAACCGTTTTAATTGCTGTCGTCGCCAAGCTTCTGGTCGGGTCTGCCCCGAGACGACTGGAGAGCGCAGGGTCTTTAAATCAGCAGCTTGAAAGGCCTCGTTATTGCTGGAGCTGACCATCACAAGCCATGGGATCTGAGGTCATGCTCGCAGTCCTGATCGCTGGATCAAGAAAGAGGGGGTGACGTCGCGGCCGATCAGGGTTAGTACGAGATGGAATGGTGCCGGCGTGATGACTCAGCAGCAGCCGTGGTGGAACGGTGCCGTCATCTATCAGCTGATCGTGCGCAGCTATGCCGATGGCAATGGTGATGGGATCGGCGACCTGCAGGGTCTGGCTAATCGCCTGCCCTATCTCCGTTGGTTGGGTGTGGAAGCGATCTGGCTCACCCCGATTTATCCATCTCCCCTGCAGGACGGTGGATACGACATCACCGACTTCAAATCCATCCATCCAGAACTGGGGGATCTAGCGGCCTTTCATCGGGTTTTGATCGCTGCCCATTCCCACGGCATCAAGGTGATCATGGACCTAGTGCTGAATCACACCAGCACCCTCCATCCTTGGTTCCAGCGTGCCCGTTGGGCCCCAGAAGGGAGCCCTGAACGGGATGTATACGTGTGGAGTGATGACCCCAAGCGCTATGCCGATGCACCAGTGCTGTTTCGTCACTTCGAGTCTTCGAACTGGGAATGGGACGAGGTAGCGCAGCAGTACTACCTCCATCGCTTTTTGCGCCATCAACCCGACCTCAATTACGACAGCCCCGTCGTGCAGGAGGAGATGCTCGATGTGGTGGACTTTTGGATTGAACGAGGCGTAGATGGCTTCCGTCTCGATGCGGTTCCATTTCTCTGTGAAGCCGAGGGATCTCGCTGTGAAGGGTTGCCTGAAACCCACGAATTCCTTAAGCGCTTGCGGGCTCGGGTGGATCGCCATGGCAAGGATGTCTTGCTTCTTGCTGAAGCGATTCAACCGGTGGAGGAGGCTGCGCCTTACCTCGCCGATGACGAACTGCATGGAGCGTTTAACTTCGCCTTAACGGCTCACCTGTTCGCCTCGATTGCTAGTGGCACGGTGGAGGCCTTGCGCGAGTGTTTGCAGGCGGCTCAGAACGCGGTTGGTGGTTGTCGCTGGGCCTTGCCGTTACGCAATCACGATGAACTTTGGCTGGGGGATGGCCATCTGGTTCCAGAAGAGGTGATTCAAACGATCCGAGCCGGATTACACCAGGGACAGGGCCATTGGCTGAACTGGGGCATCAATCGGCGTCTTGCGCCTTTGCTCAATGGTGATCCCGGTTCCAATCGGGTGATGCATGCTCTGCTGTATAGCCTTCCAGGTCTCCCATGCCTGTACTACGGCGATGAGCTGGGGATGGGGGATTGGCCGGGCTTGCGCGACCGCGATCCGAACCGTACGCCGATGGCCTGGACGCCTGGACGGAATGGTGGATTTTCAACGGCTCCAGATCCACTGTTGGTGTTGCCGCCCATCACGGCTCCCGGCTACGACTATCGGGTTGTGAATGTTGAAGTTCAGAAGCAGCTCCCTGGATCGCTTCTGAATTGGCATCGGCGCATGCTCACCTGCCGCAAGCTGCTTCCAGCTCTGCGCAATGGCGATTTTGAGCTGTTGGATTGCGCCCATCCCGGCGTGATCGTGTACGTGCGCGCAAACGCCACGATGACGGTGCTGGTGGCGGCCAACCTCTCCGCCGCTGGGGCATCCTTTCGCCTGGATTTGAGCCGATGGTCTGGTGAACGCACCCGTGAGGTGCTGTGGGGATGTGACTACCCGCCTGCCGATGCTGAATGGTTTGTTTACCTCGCTGCGCACGGGTTCAGTTGGTGGTTGATTGGTGAGGTGGAGGAAACCGACAACAGCAGCGAGGAGGTTGAAGCTCAGCAGGACAAGTTGAGCTCCGGCGGCGTGTAAGGAGCATCCACGCCCGCCTCTTCAAGAAGGGCTTGAACCTGCGGGAGCAGGCGCTCGGCTTCGTCTTGATCCACCATGGCCAAACGGCAGCGACGGGCGAGGACATCCGTTGCCGTGCAGGCGTGTTCAGCGCTGATGGCATGGCGAAATTCACCGCGGCACACGGGGATCACATCACTCAACGGTTCGCGATCACTTTCATTCCAGCTGGCCACGAGTGCAGCTGCTTCCAAGCCGAAACTGGCTTGCAGGTGGGCCCTTTGCTGATCACGAAGAGAGGTCTCGGGCAGCAGACGCTCCAGGGCGCTGACTTGCTCCTGCAGCAGTGTGGGAGTGCGTTTGGGGTCTTGATCTGTGCCGATCAGCGGCAGCGCAGCGGGATCTGGAAGGGGGCTCCCGAATTGCTCTTCCACCGCCTTGAGGGTGTCGATCGCCATCGGTCTGCAGGTGGTCCATTTCCCCCCCATCACGCTGATGAGGCCGCTGTTGAGCCTTTCAACCTCGTGCTCCCGCACGACCCTGCTGCTGTTCACTTCGGCACCGGCTGGCTTGAGCAGCGGTCGTCCGCCAGCCCAACAGCTCCCTACATCGGGTTGGCCCAGATCGGGGAACCAGCGCTTCACGTAATCGAGCAAATAGTTTTGCTCGTCTTCGGATGGAGCTGCTGCGCTCGCTTGGGTGCAGGGCGTGTCTGTGGTGCCAACCAGGGTGCGACCAAAGAACGGCAACATGAATAAAACGCGTCCGTCATCGGTGGATGGCAACAGCAAGCCGAGTCCCTCAGGGCAGAGGTTGGCTCGCAACACCAGATGCACCCCTCTGCTGGTGAGCATGCGCATGGAGCAGTTGGGGGCGGCCATCCGGCGGATGGCATCTGCATGGATGCCTGTGGCATTCACTATGGCCCTGGCCTCCCAGCGCTCTTGTTTTCCCTTGTGGTTTTCGCTGATGGCAGCACAGATCTGACCTTGGCTGTTGCGTTCCAGCTCGCGAACCTTGGTGCGGGTCCGCAGCACAGCACCGGCTCGTTCAGCCGTGAGAGCCAGCAGCACATTCAGGCGAGCATCATCGAATTGGCCATCGCTATAGGCCACTCCGCGTCGAACATCGGGACGCAGCAGAGGTAGGGCCTGTTTGAGTTGCTTGGAAGAGAGCAAACGACTGCTTCCGATCCCAGCCCGACCGGATAAGGCGTCATACAGCCCAAGGCCGATCCGGTAGTAGGCCTGGCCGAGGCGACAGTCGCTGGGCAGCGCCAGTTCAAGGCGTTGGGCTAAAAATGGGGCTTGATCCAGCCAGTGGCCTCTCTCGAACAAGGCTTCTCGCACCAAGCGC
>NZ_JAKUHK010000116.1:0-6022 GCF_023630655.1 Synechococcus sp. MU1655
TCAACTGCGTGATCTTTGATGAATTCCATGAGCGCAGTCGAAATAGTGAATTAGCGCTTGCCTTGGTTCGGGAAGCGCAGGAGCTCCTCAGGCCTGATCTCTGCCTGCTGCTGATGTCGGCGACGCTTGATCTAACCAACCTGCGCAGCCAATTACCTCATGCGCAGGTTCTCACGAGCGAAGGGAAGGCCTTCCCTGTTGAGACGCAACACCTCTCACCCCGACCGAATGAACCTCTCGAGGGACGCGTTCTACGGGCGATTGAGCAGGAGATGACCCACCTGCTAGGCACACAAGACGGTGGACATCATCCATCCACCGTCTTGGTTTTCCTGCCTGGAGTCCGTGAGATTGAGCGTTGCCGGCAACGTTTAAGCAAGTCAGGCCTGCTGAACCATTGGGAGGTCATCGCCCTCCATGGAAGGCAATCCCTCGCCGAACAGGGACGAGCCCTGAAGCCTTGCAACCACGAGCGGGACGGACGCGTAATTTTGGCAACGTCCATCGCCGAAAGCTCCCTCACCCTGGATGGTGTTCGCCTCGTGATCGATTGCGGACTCACGCGGCACACCCAATTTGATCCTGGGACAGGAATGGAGGGACTGATCACCGTGCCGGCAAGTCAGGCCAGCGCTGATCAGCGACGAGGCCGTGCTGGACGGCAACAGGCCGGACGTTGCATCCGGCTTTGGTCTCCCGCTGAACAGCAACGACGGCCTGCCCATGACATTCCAGAGTTGCAGCGAGCTGACCCTCAACCCACCGTGCTGGATCTCGCTCTCTGGGGGGCTGGCTTAGGCGAAACATTGCCTTGGATCGAGCCCCCTCCTAGGGCCGCACTTCAGGAAGGCCGCAGGCAATTGCTTGAGCTAGGAGCCCTTAATTCAGAGGGACGCCCTACGGATATGGGGCAGAAACTGGCTCGATTTGGCGCCCATCCACGCCTGGGATTGATCCTTCTCCAAGCTCGTGCCTTGGGGAGACCGCAAGTTGGAGCAGACCTCGCCGCCATTCTCAATGAGCGTGATCTTCTAAGCCAGCACAACCACGGCAGCGACCTTTGGGCTCGCATGCTCTTGCTCCGCGACCAGCGGAGCTCTTCGCGAATGCCAAGGGAGCGCACCGCAGCCGATCGCCTCAGGACAATTCTCGATCAGAGCCGTCGATGGCTGCAACAACTCGGTCAATTTGATCAGGAGCAAGAGCCCCAAGACATCGAGGCGACAGACGAGCAAATCGCAGCTCAGCTGGTTGCAACAGCTTTTCCTGAATGGATTGCAATGGCCCGTCCAGGACAACGCGGACAATTTTTGCTTCGCCAAGGCCGCGGTGCGGCTCTACAGGTCAGCGATCCACTGGATGGAGCGGAGGCACTTGCAATTGCACAGCTCGACCTCGGTGACACCAGAGCCAAGATCCGACTGGCCCTCCCCCTCACAAAGCAATGGGTTAGGGACCTTGCCGATCAGAGCGGCCACTGGCAAGAGCGAGTGCTTTGGGACGAGCAAACCAAGCGGGTCAAAGCAGAGCGGGTCTTGCAGCTTGGTGCGCTGGAACTCGAGCGACAGACACAACCACAGGCGTCTTGTGAACGAAGTCGGGATGTCTTGATCCAGCAGCTCCGCAAAGACGGACTAGCTGTACTTCCCTGGACCCAGCGCACAGAACAACTTCGCAGTCGTCTCGCTCTGGCCCACCAACGGCTGGGAGACCCATGGCCGCTTCGCACTCTCCAACACTTGGAGAAACATCCCAACACCTGGATTGCGGACACTTTGATGGATTGCAGAGGTTGGGACGACGTCAAGGAAGAGCAACTGATGGAAGCCCTTTGGGGTGATCTCGCCTGGTCGAACCGGCAGCAACTCGATCAGCTCTTACCAACGCAAATCACAATCCCTTCAGGGCGCAACGCAGCTCTGAACTATCAAAATGACGACATTGTGCTGTCGGTCAAGCTGCAGGAAATGTTTGGCAGCCTCGAGGGACCGGCTGTTTTGAATGGCCAACTCGCCGTGACGATTGAATTGCTATCGCCCGCAGGGCGCCCACTTCAACGCACCCGCGACCTTGCTGGGTTTTGGCAAGGCAGCTACCAACAGGTGCGCAAGGAGATGCGCGGTCGCTATCCCAAGCATCCATGGCCAGAGGATCCGACGAATGCCGAGCCCACGGCCAAAAGGAAGGCCCGCCCCTGAAGCGCGTTCCGATCGCCCGAAATGTATCCGAAGCAACAACCAAGGGAACACTAAGCTTTGTTAAGATATTGGAGTAATGGAGTTTTAAATGACTGACACCTCATCTCGCTTCGGCTTCGTCAATTTTGCTGAGACCTGGAACGGCCGTCTTGCCATGCTTGGGTTCATCATCGGCCTGGGCACCGAGCTTCTCACCGGTCAAGGCATCCTGACCCAAATCGGCCTCGGCTGATTCGTTCAGAGCTAGCACCCAGTCCTAGCTTTCAGTCCCTCCACTCAACTGGGGGGATTTTTTATGGGAACCACTCACTAAGCCAAACTGGATCAATTCGCGCCGTTAGCAATGCTTCCCTTCTTTGCTAGCAATCGCCGTGAAGGAGCCAGGCTGCTAAGCAGCATGCTTGTTTTACTAGCCATCGGGTTGACGCAGGTTCACAAGACGTGGGGAATCATCCTGAGCATCGTTTCTGGGATCGTCAGCATTTATTGGGGATTGGCATACCAACGTCTTGAGCGCTGAAACACTTCCCACCTACTCCGTCCGCGAACTCAACAACGCGATCGGGGCTTTGCTGGATCGGGGTTTTGCGCCTCGGTTTGTCATCCAAGCAACAGCATCGAGGCCTCAAGTGAAGAAGGGGCATCTCTGGCTCACCTTGACTGATGGAGAGGCAAGCATCACTGCTGTGGCCTGGGCCTCAAAATTAAAACAATTGGATTTTGTTCCTGCAGATGGTGACGGAGTCACCGTGATTGGCAAGCTCAATTTCTGGTCAGCACGAGCGAGCCTTGCTGTTCAGGTTCTCGATATGAGGCCCAGCCTGACCACCGTGTTGCGTCGGTTTGAAACGGTCAAAGCACAATTGCTAGAGGAGGGCGTCATTGATCCCAGCCGGCGTCGAAAGTTGCCGGTCTATCCCAACCGATTAGCAGTCCTCACCAGCGTTCCAAGTTCAGCACTCGCAGACATGCTGCGTACAGCAGAAGAGCGATGGCCTTTGAGCGAGCTTCTTGTCGTTCCGATCCCCGTCCAAGGGGAGGTTTCGCCGATCATTTGCGGAGTTCTAAGTCGCCTTGCAAAACAACATCATCAGCTCGGATTAGACGCAATCGTGATCGCCCGAGGAGGAGGAAGCCGAGAAGATTTGATGGTCTTTGATGATGCAGAGGTTTGCCGAACGTTGGCAACCTTCCCTGTTCCGGTCGTGACAGGACTTGGGCATGAAGATGACCTCACCGTTGCTGACCTTGTGGCAGACCATCGAGCCGCAACGCCCACAGCCGCCATGGTCACACTGATGCCGAGCAGAGAGTCGGCACAGCAAACAATCATGCAACGACGCAGTCGCTTAAGCGAATACAAACGCTGGCGATTAGAGCAAGCCAACTCTCGACTAAGAGATCGACATTTGCTGCTCCATGCACTTCGGCCTGCTGTAACCCTTCAACGTCGTCGAGATCAGTGGCAACAACGGCAGCAATTGTTGCGCGCTCTTTCACCCCAACGATGGCTCAATCGGGGGTTTGCGATGCTCAACACAACGAACGGCCAGCCCCTTCAAAGCATTGATGACATCAACATCAATGAACAGCTACAAATCCTTCTCAAGGATGGTGTGATTCAGGCCGTCGCCAAAACCATTCAAGCGAATAAAGCATCGAACTCCCAAGCATCTCTTTAACTGCCATGCCACGCAAAAAGCCCGAACCAGCAAAGACATCTGAACAAGACACCTGGAAAGAAGATGCATCGAAGCTGAGCTATGAGGAAGCCTTGCAGGCTGTTGATGTGCTGCTAGGGCAATTACAAGATGATTCCGTTCCATTAGCGGATTTACAAAAAAATTATGCTCGTGCCACGATCTACCTCGATCGCTGTGAGTTACTTCTCAGCCAAGTAGAGCAATCGGTTCGCCAGCTCGATCCGAATACCATGGAAGAGTGCACTGTCGACGTGAGCAACAATGAATAAATTCCTCCCATGGACTTACCTCTTGCTCGCCATCCTTGGAGCCATCCTTCCTTGGCAAGCGAATCTCGAATTCATGCACATGAATCCAGGCGGCGGATTTGACCTCCAGACGTTTATCCAAGATGCCAACATCAATGCAGCTTCCCGCTCATTAAGTAGGGATCTTTTGATTGCTGCATCAGCCTTCAGCATTTGGATCATCACAGAAGGGAGAAAGCTACAAATCAAGGGCTGGTGGATCACCTTGATCATAAGCTTCAGCATTTCCTTCGCATGCGGAGGTCCACTGTTTCTTTATTTAAGAGAACGTAAATTGATGGAGCTCATTTCAGAACAAGAACAAAAATGAAATGTTAAGCGTCGACATCTTCGGCCTTAATATCGATTGTGACGTCACTCGCTGGACGAGAATCATTAACGGCAGCTGCATCTGCAGCTGCCGTTGCAGCACCAGATTTTTTAGTGGGAAGCATCGATCCACAAGCAGGACATTGAGCGCCTGTTGTCATGGTGCTCAAGCCACAGGCCTCACACGTTCTTACACGGCTCTGCAGCACCTTCCAGCCGATCCACCCCAAACCACCGAGAATAAATGGTAAGGCAAGCAGTGTGATGAGCAGGCCTCCAGCTACATCCAGCAAGACACGGCCTGCTGCCGTAGGCAGCAACAACAGCCCTAACAGAAGCAACCAAAGGAGTGGAGGGAAGCGTCCCATCAATCAACACTCCAAACGAACGGTTCTTCCATAATCGCTGCTTTTTGGCATTCAGGCATGGCTGGATCTGTTCGGATCCCTGCCATGCCTAAAAGAAGCCTTAGCGAGCTCAACACTCCAACATTGACCAAAATAAATCACAACACCCACCATCCAAACCCACAGGGTGAGAACAAGAACACTGCCAATGACTCCATACGCCTGAAAACGTGCCCCCAGAGAGAGAATGCTACGACTCACCGCAAGATTAAGAACAGTAAGAAGAAAGCCGATCAATAACGATCCTGGTATGAGCGGCTTAAACGGAACTCTGCGGCTTGGAAGCAAAAATTGAAGAGAAAGGGCCGTCACCGAAAACCCGAGGAATGGAACCATCAACCGACCAAATTGCAAGACCGGGATATGAGAGAGGAAGCCACCAAACCAAGGAATCGCAACAGACAACTCGGATAAAGCAGCAGTAGGAATCATGCGCACATTGGCACTAAGTTGATCAAGAACAACCAAGAGGCCAATCAATATCACCACAAAAAAAGCTTCGAGTCTGATTCGAATAAACTGCACGGCTTGAAGCTTAAATGGCAGATTGCTTTGCTGGGGTACAATCACACCCTCCCAAAGTCTTGCAGAACCACGTTGCAACGTTAGATAAACATTACCAGCAGTGAGTAACAACACACCAGCACCTAACAATCCAGCCCCAAATCCCTGACGAACTAACTGCATTAGCGTGTTTTGCACAATCACTACCGCCGATGGCGGCAAAACACCGCTTGCATAGGCAATAATCTTGGTCTCTAATGCATCTTGCCGACCAAGAAACCACGAGGCAATTGACAAAGAAATGAGAAGGATCGGGAAGATCGATTGCAGCGTGTAATACGCAAATGCAGCACTCAGATCCACGCAATCGCACTTCGCCCAACGCAAACAGGCGCACCAAAGACTACGAACGAACCGACGCAGCCGGATTTGTTTAGCCATGGCAGCTGCTGGCACCAATCAAAACCAAAGTAACGCGAAAAAAGACACAAAAAAAGCCATCCCTTCAAGGGATGGCTTTCTTCGTTTGGAATGTTTTTACCTGGCATCGAGCTATTTTCTCAGGGGGCTACCCCCCAAATATCGTCGCCGCT
>NZ_JAKUHK010000117.1:0-6013 GCF_023630655.1 Synechococcus sp. MU1655
GGCAGATAGATCCGTCCTCGGGCACGATCTTCTCCAACATCACGAAGAATATTAGTAAGTTGATTGGCAATCCCTAAAGCAACAGCTGCATCAGAAGGGTCGGGGCAATCACTCCAAGGCGCAGAAGTGTATGCCTCGTCAACACCCATCACTCCCTGGGTCATCAAGCCAACGGTTCCAGCAACGCGATAGCAGTAGAGCTTTAAATCTTCAAACGTGGGGTAGCGGGTCCAAGACAGATCCATCCGCTGGCCCTCGATCATGTCGAGGTAGGGCTGTATGCCCTGCGGAAATCTCTGCAAGGTGTCCAGCATCACCGCATCTAGATCATCTGAGACATGGCCGCTAAAGAGCTCTCTTGTTTTTTCTTCCCAACGGTCAAGTCGCTCGGCAAGCTCATCAACCGATCGAGATTGAGCCTCATCGCTGTCCATGAGCTCATCTGTCCGTCGACACCAGACGTAAATGGCCCAGATTGCCCGTCGCTTCTCCAGTGGGAGGAGCAACGTGCCCAAATAAAATGTCTTTGCCCACTCAGCTGTCTCGCGGCGACAAGCCTCGAAGGCTGCATCGAGATCCGAAGCTGCGAGGGTCATGACTCAGGCCGAGACCGGCTCGCTGACAGAAGACGATGATGACAGTTGATCGCGCTTGCGGTCCACAGCTTCTGCGCAAAGTTTGCCGCTCAACACTGCCCCCTCCATGGAAGCCAAGTAACGCTGCATCGTATAATCGCCCGCCAAGAAAAAGTTTTTAATTGGGGTTGTTTGATCAGGCCGAAGCTGCTGACATCCAGGCGTAGTTTTATAGACAGAGAGAGGAGTTTTTACAACTTTAGACTTGCGAAGCTTTGCAGGATTATCAGTTCCGAAATGCATTGGGAATAATTTCTTAAGCTCACCCATGGTCGCTTCAATAATATCCTCATCACTGCGGCCAATCCAATCCTTCGCAGGAGCGAATACAAGTTCAAGCATCGATCGATCCGGATCTTCATACTCCTTACAAGCAATACTCATATCGGCGTACACACTTAGCAAGGGCGAACGACTGAAGAGCAAGTGATCAATGTCCGTAAGCTTTCGGTCAAACCAAAGATGAATATTGATCACTGGCACTCCGCGGAGACCATCCAACTTGCGAAAGACATCCATTTGTTGCCATGGCTCTGGTATCAACAGCTTGAAAGGATCCACAGGAAGTGCACTCACGTAAGCATCAGCAACGAGATCAAAACTTTCCTTACCCTTCACCCCTCCAATATGAAAAGCAGCAACGCTTCCATCAGCGTTGAGCTTGATCTCTCTTAATGGGCTATCCAGATGCACCTCACCTCCGAGCGATTGAACATGCTCCACAATCGGGTCACATAGACGCTCAGGAGGCGCTCCATCAAGAAATGCCATGCGGGAACCATTTTTTTCCTGCAGAAAGCGATTCAGGGCGGTCAACAACACTGTTGATGAAATTTCATCGGGATCAATGAAGTTCAACGCCTTACTCATGGCAATGAAGACTTCATCATTAACGCGCTCAGGAATATTGTGAAGCCTGAGCCATTCAGTCCAAGAATATTTATCGCACTCTTCGACATAACCCTGGCCTCTTAGCATGGCTGGGACCAGCCCGATGCCAAAACTAATTTTTTCTGGCCAAGACAGCATGTCATTGTTACCAAGAATTGCTGCAACACCATTCATAGGTGCCGGCAAATCTGGAAAGTCGAAGCGACTGTAAGTACCAGGCTCTTCTGGCTGATTAAAAATCATCGAATGGCTCTTCCATTGGAGCCTGTCCTCAATATCCAGTTCTTTAAACAACTGAAGCATGTTCGGGTAAGCCCCGAAAAAGATATGCAAGCCCGTTTCATACCAGTCGCCATCTTCGTCTTTCCAAGCCGCAACTTTCCCGCCAAGCACGTCCCTAGATTCCATAAGGATGGGGGTATGACCGGCGTCCGCCAGATATTTCGCGCAGGAGAGACCAGCCAGTCCTGCTCCCGCAATGGCGATACGCATGCTTCAGACCACAATTTAAAGACAACCTTAAAAGGATCACGGCCCGGTTCGCTTCCTAAAGTCTTCAGCAACCGCAAGCGCGGTGTCCTTACGCAATACAAGCCCCATGGCCGACACCCTGCTGAAGAGCACCACTCGCCACGTGCGTCTATTCACAGCTCGAGTCAATGACGGGCGGCTCATTCCAGACCCCAATCAGCTCACTCTCGACCTGGATCCAGACAACGAATTCCTATGGAATGACAGCTGCGTCCAGACGATTCAACAACGTTTTCGTGAGCTGGTAGAGGCCCATGCAGGTCAGCCTCTGAACGATTACAACCTGCGCCGGATCGGCTCAGAACTTGAGGGAAGCATTCGCCAGCTCCTACAGGCAGGCCAACTGAGCTACAACCCTGATTGCCGCGTTCTGAACTACTCCATGGGCCTGCCCCGCACCCCTGAACTGCTGTGAGCCGCTCCCCCTACGACCGTCCACGGGGCGGAACTCCACGTCGTCCTGACGAGCGCAGAGGAGGTCGTTACAGCCCTCCGCCAATGGGCAACAACGAGGGTGGGGATGGAGGCGGTCGTTTCAACACGACCAGAATTGCTGTCCTCGCTGGAGTTCTGGTGGTGGGAATCGGAATCGGCAGTGCTCTTACGAGCACAACGCAGGGAGATCAAGGCAACATTGCCAGCAGTGAGCAATTGGATTTAGCGGTACCAGACCCCGAATTTTGCAAGCAGTGGGGAGCAAGTGCCTTTGTGATGGACATTGAGATGTATACGACCATGAACCCATCCAGCGCGTTATTGCTCACGGGCGGCCGAAGCTTTTCGGTGTGATGTTTTGCCGGTGTTTGCCAGTGCCGATAGTCCTTTGCGTCAGCCAAGGGCTGCGGCCGTAGGGCCAGAACCCATAGCCACAGTTTTTGACGCCTCTTAGAACTGATCAGCTTCTGGGGTGATACCAACAGTGTCGTCGGCGATCCCTTTGGTGAGAAATTTGTTTTGAGTGATATCAGTTTGGTAAACGCAGCGAACAGCAGGTTTGTCTCTCACTGAGCCGATGTAAGCGAAGGTGTTCATTCTTTGTTTGCATTGCCGTTCCTGAGCAGCGGTGATCGCTCCTTCCTTGCGTAAGACGGCCCAGTTCTCTCGGCGAATCACGCAGCCTGGTTGCAGCGTGGGCTGCGTCACGAAGCTGCTGGATGGGTTCATGGTCGTATACATCTCAATGTCCATCACAAAGGCACTTGCTCCCCACTGCTTGCAAAATTCGGGGTCTGGTACCGCTAAATCCAATTGCTCACTGCTGGCAATGTTGCCTTGATCTCCCTGCGTTGTGCTCGTAAGAGCACTGCCGATTCCGATTCCCACCACCAGAACTCCAGCGAGGACAGCAATTCTGGTCGTGTTGAAACGACCGCCTCCATCCCCACCCTCGTTGTTGCCCATTGGCGGAGGGCTGTAACGACCTCCTCTGCGCTCGTCAGGACGACGTGGAGTTCCGCCCCGTGGACGGTCGTAGGGGGAGCGGCTCACAGCAGTTCAGGGGTGCGGGGCAGGCCCATGGAGTAGTTCAGAACGCGGCAATCAGGGTTGTAGCTCAGTTGGCCTGCCTGTAGGAGCTGGCGAATGCTTCCCTCAAGTTCTGAGCCGATCCGGCGCAGGTTGTAATCGTTCAGAGGCTGACCTGCATGGGCCTCTACCAGCTCACGAAAACGTTGTTGAATCGTCTGGACGCAGCTGTCATTCCATAGGAATTCGTTGTCTGGAGCCAGGTCGAGAGTGAGCTGATTGGGGTCTGGAATGAGCCGCCCGTCATTGACTCGAGCTGTGAATAGACGCACGTGGCGAGTGGTGCTCTTCAGCAGGGTGTCGGCCATGGGGCTTGTATTGCGTAAGGACACCGCGCTTGCGGTTGCTGAAGACTTTAGGAAGCGAACCGGGCCGTGATCCTTTTAAGGTTGTCTTTAAATTGTGGTCTGAAGCATGCGTATCGCCATTGCGGGAGCAGGACTGGCTGGTCTCTCCTGCGCGAAATATCTGGCGGACGCCGGTCATACCCCCATCCTTATGGAATCTAGGGACGTGCTTGGCGGGAAAGTTGCGGCTTGGAAAGACGAAGATGGCGACTGGTATGAAACGGGCTTGCATATCTTTTTCGGGGCTTACCCGAACATGCTTCAGTTGTTTAAAGAACTGGATATTGAGGACAGGCTCCAATGGAAGAGCCATTCGATGATTTTTAATCAGCCAGAAGAGCCTGGTACTTACAGTCGCTTCGACTTTCCAGATTTGCCGGCACCTATGAATGGTGTTGCAGCAATTCTTGGTAACAATGACATGCTGTCTTGGCCAGAAAAAATTAGTTTTGGCATCGGGCTGGTCCCAGCCATGCTAAGAGGCCAGGGTTATGTCGAAGAGTGCGATAAATATTCTTGGACTGAATGGCTCAGGCTTCACAATATTCCTGAGCGCGTTAATGATGAAGTCTTCATTGCCATGAGTAAGGCGTTGAACTTCATTGATCCCGATGAAATTTCATCAACAGTGTTGTTGACCGCCCTGAATCGCTTTCTGCAGGAAAAAAATGGTTCCCGCATGGCATTTCTTGATGGAGCGCCTCCTGAGCGTCTATGTGACCCGATTGTGGAGCATGTTCAATCGCTCGGAGGTGAGGTGCATCTGGATAGCCCATTAAGAGAGATCAAGCTCAACGCTGATGGAAGCGTTGCTGCTTTTCATATTGGAGGGGTGAAGGGTAAGGAAAGTTTTGATCTCGTTGCTGATGCTTACGTGAGTGCACTTCCTGTGGATCCTTTCAAGCTGTTGATACCAGAGCCATGGCAACAAATGGATGTCTTTCGCAAGTTGGATGGTCTCCGCGGAGTGCCAGTGATCAATATTCATCTTTGGTTTGACCGAAAGCTTACGGACATTGATCACTTGCTCTTCAGTCGTTCGCCCTTGCTAAGTGTGTACGCCGATATGAGTATTGCTTGTAAGGAGTATGAAGATCCGGATCGATCGATGCTTGAACTTGTATTCGCTCCTGCGAAGGATTGGATTGGCCGCAGTGATGAGGATATTATTGAAGCGACCATGGGTGAGCTTAAGAAATTATTCCCAATGCATTTCGGAACTGATAATCCTGCAAAGCTTCGCAAGTCTAAAGTTGTAAAAACTCCTCTCTCTGTCTATAAAACTACGCCTGGATGTCAGCAGCTTCGGCCTGATCAAACAACCCCAATTAAAAACTTTTTCTTGGCGGGCGATTATACGATGCAGCGTTACTTGGCTTCCATGGAGGGGGCAGTGTTGAGCGGCAAACTTTGCGCAGAAGCTGTGGACCGCAAGCGCGATCAACTGTCATCATCGTCTTCTGTCAGCGAGCCGGTCTCGGCCTGAGTCATGACCCTCGCAGCTTCGGATCTCGATGCAGCCTTCGAGGCTTGTCGCCGCGAGACAGCTGAGTGGGCAAAGACATTTTATTTGGGCACGTTGCTCCTCCCACTGGAGAAGCGACGGGCAATCTGGGCCATTTACGTCTGGTGTCGACGGACAGATGAGCTCATGGACAGCGATGAGGCTCAATCTCGATCGGTTGATGAGCTTGCCGAGCGACTTGACCGTTGGGAAGAAAAAACAAGAGAGCTCTTTAGCGGCCATGTCTCAGATGATCTAGATGCGGTGATGCTGGACACCTTGCAGAGATTTCCGCAGGGCATACAGCCCTACCTCGACATGATCGAGGGCCAGCGGATGGATCTGTCTTGGACCCGCTACCCCACGTTTGAAGATTTAAAGCTCTACTGCTATCGCGTTGCTGGAACCGTTGGCTTGATGACCCAGGGAGTGATGGGTGTTGACGAGGCATACACTTCTGCGCCTTGGAGTGATTGCCCCGACCCTTCTGATGCAGCTGTTGCTTTAGGGATTGCCAATCAACTTACTAATATTCTTCGTGATGTTGGAGAAGATCGTGCCCGAGGACGGATCTATCTGCC
>NZ_JAKUHK010000118.1:0-5928 GCF_023630655.1 Synechococcus sp. MU1655
CCTGCTGTGGGGAGCAGAGAGGAATCAACGGCGTTGTGCACGGATCTGTGGTTAATGGCAAGTTTGGACGACAGACCTCCTACATCGCATGGCCGATCGGCTCGATCTCCAACTGCTTGCCCTTGGCTTGCGCCGTTCAGCGTGGATTCGCTTTTGGACGCAAACCGGGCTTGGAATTGTGATTTTGGGGGTGTTGATGTTCAACAACATCGGCGGAAGCTTGAGCAGAAACGCTGATAAAGCCTTGGGATTGGGTCCGGGACTTTCACTCACCACGCTGTCGTTTTTGGTGTTGCTGTTCAGTCTTTGGCAGGGTTGGTTGGTGGTGCGGCTTGGGCGCGCCTTAGACAGTGGTGCGCGACCGAGTCGGGGTGAGGCGAGCCGAACCATCAAGCGCAGTTTGTTTGCTGATCTGTTGGGTCTGGTCTTTGCTGCGGTGGGCTATCAATCCCTCGCTGGTGCCTTGTTTGTACAGGCATCACAGCAGACGCCAGGCATTGCCATTGGTTCCAGAGGGGCGAGTGAAAACATGGCGATTACCTCCCTGGAGATGCTCTCGGTACTCAGCAACACCCAGGTGTTGTTTGCCCATGTGATTGGCTTGATTTTTTCGCTGTGGATGCTGCAAAGGATCTATCGCACGAGCTGAACGGATGGGGCTGAGCCGACCTATCACTCAACTATTGATCGAGGTGTAGATGGGGTAAGGAGGACAGACCTCCTCGCCAGAAAAGCTCGGGTTGGATTGGGGTGAGTGAGGGGGCATCTGCTTGGATTTGGGCCACGTCAGTGGGCCAGTCGCGGGGACCATCACCGCCCGACTCGAAATCTTCGACAGCTTCACCGGCCAGCCAGTAATAGGTGCGGCCGCGGGGGTCGACCCGAGGGCTGAATTGCTCGTCGTAGCGACGGATCGAGAGGCGGGTCCAGCTCAATTTCCCCATGGCCTCTTGCTTGCAGGGGGGGACGTTCAGATTGAGCAGCAGGTTGTCCGGCCATTGATCGGCAAGGGCTGTTTCTGCCACCTGGATGGCCAAGTTTGCGGCGGCTTGGAAGTCTCTCCACTGAAAACAAGCACTGCTCACCGCCATCGCCGGTAGGCCTTCCAGCGTGCCCTCCATCGCGGCGGCCACGGTGCCGGAGCAAAACACATCGGTGCCGAGGTTCGGGCCATGGTTGATCCCTGAGAGCACCAGGTCTGGCTTTTCAGGAAGCAACTCAAACAGGGCTAATTTCATGCAATCCGCAGGGGTGCCGCTGCAGGCCCAGGCCTTGATTCCAGGTTCAAACAGTTCATCGGCCCGCTCGGCACGGAGCGGGGTTTGGAGGGTTAGCCCGTGGCCCGTGGCCGATCGCTCCTGGTCGGGACAGACCACCGTGACCTGATGCCCGGCTGCTGCGGCCGCTGCCGCCAGGGTGCGGATGCCGTCGGCAAACACGCCGTCGTCGTTGCTGATCAGGATCCGCAGGGGAGTCATCAGAAGGGTTGCTCAACGTTGGTTGGAACCTAGTCGTGATGGCTCCCTACAGTCATTGCCGCGAAACCAATGCCTTGAGCGCCACGATTTCCCTGCAGCAGCTCACTGATCAGCTGGACGCCCTAGAGGCGGCGGCGGCGGTTGAAATTCAGGCGGCCGCCGATGCCACTGCCCTGGAGCAGCTTCGGGTGGGTCTGTTGGGCAAGAAGGGGCGGCTGTCAGCTGTCCTGGGGGCGATGGGCAAGCTGCCGGGGAATGAACGCCCCTTGGTGGGCCAGCGCGCCAATGTGTTGAAAACCTTGGTGCAGCAGCTGCTATCTGAGCGCCTGGAGGCGGTGAACAGTGCTGCGATGGCGACAAGAATCGCAGCTGAAACCCTGGATGTCACGGCGGCTCCGCTAGGGGTGCCGATGGGGCACCGGCACCCGTTGATCACCACCACCGAGGAGATTGTTGATCTGTTTTGCGGCCTTGGTTATCAGGTGGAGGAAGGCCCTGAAGTGGAGACGGATCACCACAACTTCACTGCACTGAACATTCCGCCTGAACACCCGGCGCGCGATATGCAGGACACCTTTTATTTGCAAGACAACCTGTTGCTGCGCACCCATACATCGCCGGTGCAGATCCGACACCTTGAAACCAATCCACCCCCGGTGCGGATCGTGGCTCCAGGCCGGGTGTATCGACGGGATGCGGTGGATGCAACCCATTCGCCTGTGTTTCATCAGGTGGAGGTGCTGGCCATTGATGAAGGCTTGGATTTCAGTCACCTCCGCGGCACGGTGATGCAGTTCCTCAAGGCGTTCTTTGGTGACCTACCGGTGCGCTTTCGCGCCAGTTACTTCCCGTTTACAGAACCCTCCGCTGAGGTGGATGTCCAATGGCGAGGGCGCTGGCTTGAGGTCATGGGTTGCGGAATGGTGGATCCCGCAGTGTTGGAGGGGTTAGGCCTTGATCCCGATCGTTGGAGTGGTTTCGCTGCCGGTTTGGGGGTAGAGCGGTTCTGCATGGTGCGTCATGGCATCGATGACATTCGCCGCCTGTACACCAGTGATTTGCGCTTTCTGGATCAGTTTTGATTCAAATCATCTTTTTTCGATCTGAAAATCACCCGTGACGGATAGGACTCGAGTTCAATACCAGTTGCATTGCTTTATGGGATCTTTGCTATTGCATAGGGGTTTTTAAATTACTCCATTAAGCTGTCGTGTAATATTCGAATGAGTAGCCTAATTCCATCATCTTTTTTTAGATTGTCGAATGCTGGTATTCCGCTTTTTTTGAATTCTCTAAGGTCATCTCTTAATTCTGGGTGGAATTGACATGTGAATGATCTGCGAGTTTGTCGAGTGTCGTAGTCCCTATAGTTGATACATGTTGCGGCAACTTCTGTGCACAACCTGCCTTCAGCGGTTGTTGAACACAGGATTTCAATACTGCTCGGAAGATTGAACAACCAAGAAAGTTCAGATATCACAAGCTGGTTCCTTGCGGGCAGAAGTGATTGATAGAGATTGCGATAGGCCCAATTCGCAAACAGGATGGCTTCTTCGTTGACTTCGTCGGTATGGAACATAACAATATTTAAGTCCTTTTCGTGAGAAATTGATTCTTCAATTACACCATCATATTCTTCTGCAGTGATTGCTTGAGTGGTGATTAATTCGGCTAGTTCTGGGTCGGGATGGGAGCTTGATTTTTCATAGTGAATGATTTCACAGTGACCCGCCTCTGGAACTTCGTTGATCCCTACGGCGAATTCTGGATGATCCCAGCCCGTCGCAACAATTTTGTCGTCTTTGACGATTCTTAGTTTTGTTCCTAGAGCCTGAATTCTATTGCAGACTTGTTTTAAAGCATTTCTAGAATTGGGCTGATTGATTAGGATGTCATCAATAGTCTCCAGAATCTCGTGAGTTGCTTTTTTTATTAATCGTATATGTGCTTGCGCGGCAAGCTGATGTCCAAGGCAGATAAATATAGAGGGAGCACTTCTAAGTCTCCTTGATAAAATAAGCTCCTCACTTAGATCGAGGAGATCAGCATGAGAGCAATTGGTATTATCAAACGATTTGCTATCTCTTACTGTTGGATGCCCGCCTTCAAATACAACAGCTAGAGAAGACGTAAGAACATGAGCGAGTTTTTTTCGGTCCATTAAGCCAGATTTCCACAAAGGGAACACAATTGAGTCGCAATCAGCGATTCTCTGCGCAAGCCATGCAACATTGATTGAGGCTCTTACTGGTTCGCCGATAGTGTTGAATCCAACATGATCAGCAGGTTCGACAATGCAAATGGCTTGATTGAATGCAAATGGAGTATTGATAAGAGTGTCTAGATCTTCTTGCGATGTAATCTCTTTTTCTAATGGAGCAGAGTCGCCCCATCCATAATTGATTGAATCAGATGTATCATTGTCATAATGAGCTTGTAACAAACTCGGAGAGTGGCGATCTCGTAAGAATTCAGAGAACAGGGCCTGAATGGATTTGAAGCTTGACTTCCCAGGCCTGTAGAAGCCAGGAAGGAGTCGCCAGGATATGCTTCTATCCATCTTCAAACTCGCGGGATGAATATCTAAAATTTTACACTATTAGTTCTTTCACTCTGCTTTTTAAAACTTGTGGCCAATGACTTTGTGTCTGCAGCCTTTGTTACATTTTCAGTGAAGGCGTTGGCTTGATTTGTATTTAATCAGCGAGGCCGAACCTTTTGAATTGAGCAAGATGCTTGGCGAATCAATCTAACCTGCAATAGAGACGAGGCAATTCTCAATACTCTCAGGGGCAAATTTATATCTGATGTTGTATAGAATTAGTGCTCAGGACTCAGTGCGTGCTGCCCGCCACTGCAATTTCAAAAATATGAATCTCAGAGACTTGTCATAATCATCACCAGTGCGAACCTACGCTAGTCAAGTTGTTTGGCATACTATATGCTTAACATTGGTAGTATCAGCCAATTCAGTTTGGATTAGCGAGAGTGAGTCGCTACTGTTTTGCTCGTACGCTCTGTTGTAATGCTTTTACGGTTGTCATGTTTCTTGGCGTCATTCAGTGGCCCCAAGAAATCAGTTTACTGATCGTTCCTGAAGGCGTTGACGAAAGGGCTGAAGGCTTTTGTCTGCTTAGGAACCGTTTGTCATATCTCAAGGCAAGCGCTTCATGGCATCAGTGCTTTACTAGTTGTTCATATCGACAGGGCGATGGTGACTTCTAGTCTGATGCTCTTGAGCTTCATCCTGTCTGTTGGCTTAATCCCAGCAAGCCACGCCAAAGATCCAGTGCCTATCACGCTCGGGAAGTGCGATCCTAGCGGCGCAGTCAAGACACTTGATGCAGGATTAAAGAAAGGAAAAAGCCTGAATGATTCGATGACAATGGTCATTCGAAGCAAGCAATTTGATGGCTCAAATGCCTGTATTACGTTTATTCGGGAAGCCTCCATGGAACAACGTGAATTATTCCCCTATGCTTTTAAGAAGCTTTGGATGGAGTAGTCATCAATTCCCGTTTACTCTGTGGTTGAAAAGTTGGCTTTGATACGGTGTTTTCGTGATTAGTCTTGATTGTCCGCATCAGTTTAGAGCTTTTCGAAAGTATTCAGTCTCTCTGCAATTGTTGTTCCTGTGATAGTTGCCTACATCTGACTTTGAGGTCTCTTGCCACGATTCGTCATGTCTGGTTTTGCCAGATAGGCCTTGGATGCATTCTCGATCAAGATCGCCTGAGAAGCGGGTATACGTTTGTTTCGATCCAACCTTTTTGGATTTTGAAGGCTTCCCTTGCTGAATGCGAATTGTGGGCTGGTCGTGAATGGCGAGGTGATGCAGACAAAATATCGGCGATCATCAATAGGATTAAAGGTGGCCAGTATTCAGGCTTTAAGAGGTGATTTGTAAGGACTTCTAGGTCAGCTTGATGTTGATCAGAGCTATACCTCTATAGGATCAGCCCTTAGGGACTCCATCAAGAGATCGAATCGAACTGAGTCTCCAAGGCAGCACATCGTCATTAGGAAATGGCACATGAGATACCCAGTCAAATGAGCTTCACGGCTGACATCGATTCGATCTCTATAAGCGTCGACAGTCTCGTTAAGTTCGAGGCTTGCCTGTAAGCACAAATTCTCAATTCTTAAAGATGTCATGCATTCTCCCAACGTCACTACTCTGAATACGCATCTCATGCTTGGCATCAGTCGGTATACCTACGTGCTGCAAGGTGTTTGCTAAACAGTCAATCGATTTGTAGACGAACAGGATGTGCTGCTGCTTGATCGTGACGTTCCCTTGTATGGGCACTCTTTAACTGTCTTTTTTGTCTGGATTCATGCATGGCTGACTCGCAATTCTCCAATGTCATGGTGGATGAAAAGGGTTGCGACTCAATCGCTATGGCTTTCTTTCCTTGTTCGCAGGCTTGGTTCTCTAGAGAGCTTGGGC